>DAHXGO010000048.1:0-5246 GCA_027332905.1 Microcaldota archaeon
GTATACCACGACTTTTAAGTCGTGGACGAATTGCCCACAGCATTCGCAACAGGTTAAATTCTCTTTTTCAGAATATCTGTTAATGACAGTGCAGCGCATAAAAAATTTGCGCCGCAAACTGCCAGAAACGTGATAACATGAATAGAGGAACAAATGAAAAAAATATAAACCCACCTGCCACGGGCTCATCTTGCAAGAATGATGCCGCTGGTCGGATTTGAACCGACGACATTTCGGTCTTCAGCCGAACGCTCTCCCACTGAGCTACAGCGGCGCAGCAGATATAATCTCTTGCAATAAATATAAAAATCCCTTGATTCTTCATTTCACATGCTGCAATTAGAAAGCGATCTTCATCTCTACCTAAAGATAAATAAATACATTCTGCCTTGCCTGCGAATAGAGCCATGAAAACTCTTTTTTTCTTCTGCCACTTCGTTCATGTAGCCCTTCAGATAATAAATCTTATTAAGCTATATATAAAAGCTATATAATGGACGAACCGCTGGGCGAGATAAACCCATATAATAGGATATTGAAGCCAGGCGCAATAGAGCCTAGAAGGTACCAGATTGATATAGCAAAAAGCATATTCGGCGGCAAGAACACATTGGTGGTGCTTCCTACTGGATTGGGCAAGACAGTTATAGCTCTGTTCGCCATTGCACGCTCGCTGTACTCAGGAAAGAAAGCACTCATACTGGCGCCTACGAAGCCGTTAAGCGAGCAACACTTTGATTCGATGGCAAAATTTCTCAACCTGGATGCAAACAAGATACTTCTGCTGACTGGAGCTATCAAGGGCTCAAAGCGCTCCGAATTGGAGGATGCGGCACTCGTGCTGGCTGCAACTCCGCAAACGGTGTCCAACGATCTTTCCAAGGGAAGGCTTTCGCTGAAGGGCTTCGGCATAGTCGTATTCGACGAGTGCCATAAGGCGGTTGGAAGGTATGCGTATACCTACGTTGCAAATGAATGCAAGGCCAACGGCATTCAGATCCTGGGCATGACTGCATCCCCTGGAAGCGATACAAAGAAAATCAACAAACTTGTAGAAGCTTTGGGAATAGAGAATATAGAGATAAGGAGTTCATCCGATAGCGATGTCCAGCCATACGTCATGGGCAAGAGCATAGATACTATATACGTAGATAAAGATGAAAGCATAAATGCCATCGCCGCAACGCTCAAGCCAGTCATAGACCTGCACTTAGGAAAGCTTTACAGCTCTGGCCTAAGCCCTTTCAGAAAATTTGAAAATATGTCAAAAAAGCAGCTGCTTCTGATAGGCGCCAATATAGACAAGCTTGAAGCGCGAAACTACAAGTTCAACGCGCTTTTCAATTACGTATACCTTCTGCATCTAATGCATGCATACGACCTAATAACCACGGAAGGCATATATCCGTTTGTCAGCTATTTCGAGGCACTGCAGGAAAAGGAGAAAAAGAGCAGGAGCGTAGAGAACATACTAAAAAATCAGGCCGTGGTCGGTTCGCTGAAACTTGCAAAAGATGCAATGAGCAAAGGCATTGAGCACCCAAAGCTGGAGAAGACCGTTGAACTGCTGAATGGCCGCCTTAGGGGCAAGAGCGTCATCATATTCGTACAGTACAGGTCTACGATAAAGGGCATAGCGAAGGTGCTGGATTCGAAAGGCATAGATGCGCGCACATTTATGGGGAAGAAGGAAGGCGTAACACATTTACAGCAGTCCGAGACCCTAAAAGACTTCCGGGACGGCAGATTCAAGGTCCTTGTTGCATCATCAATAGGCGAAGAGGGCCTTGACATCCCTGCAGTAGATGCAGTCATATTCTACGAACCCATACCCAGTGAAATAAGGAACATTCAGCGCAAAGGCAGGGCAGGAAGATTAAAGCTAGGCGAGGTAATAATACTCGTTACACGCGATACAAAGGACGAGGCGTACCTGATGATATCAAGAATCAAGGAAAAGAGGATGGTGGAGCTGGTTAAAACCATAAACGAAAAACTTAACAAAGGAATTTATAGTTACGCGGGCAAATCGGCTAAAGGGCAAACGAAGCTGAAATTGGGAAGATGACATGATAAACGTTAATCTTGTATTCATATTTATTGCGGCTGTCGCGTTTCTAGGTTTCATATTGAATTCGCTTTTTGATAAAATAAAGATAACAAGCATACTGCCGCTAATGCTGATAGGCTTGATAATCGGCCCTATCCTCCACATGGTCGACAGCAGCCCAGGCAGCGTCATTGCCGATTTATCCCCATACATAAGTGCGATAGCCATAGCGTTCATACTGTTTGACGTTGGGATCAACCTGAATCCGTTAAACCTTAAAAAAGTATTTGCAAAGGCGTCTGCGTTCATGCTTGGCGTAGGGGTAACTACCGGGGTGGTGCTTTCCATAATAGCGTTTTTTGCATTGCATTGGACGCTTCTCGAAGCGTTTATGTTTGGTTTTGCGCTTTCAGGGCCAAGCAGCATAATCGTGCCTACGCTTATGAAAGTGATAAGGGCGCCAGATGAGCTAAAGACGACTCTGCTGTTTGAAAGCGTATCATCAGATACTCTGGAACTGATAATACCCGTGATACTTCTAAGCATAATCCTTACTGCCAATATTACTGCGGCAGACGTAGTCGGGCTTGTGGTAAGTGCCATATTCGGCTCCATAATCGTAGGCGCAGCCTCTGCGCTATTCTGGCTTTTCGTATTGGGCAGGTATAAAAATTACAGCAGGGCGTACAGTTGGATGCTTACAATATCGATGGTATTGGCCACATATGGCATATCCCAAATAATGGGCATGAGCGGCCTCATAGCTGTATTTGTGTTCGGCATACTGTTTACGTCAATAGGCTCGATAAGGCATATAAGCAGCATAACACACGAGCCAACAAGCTGGGAAAAATATT
The DNA here is from genome assembly GCA_027332905.1 of Microcaldota archaeon. Lineage (GTDB taxonomy): Archaea > Micrarchaeota > Micrarchaeia > Micrarchaeales > Micrarchaeaceae > JAMCYW01. Next base: position 2,908 of record DAHXGO010000048.1, read on the forward strand.
TCTCCATGCCTGAAGACGTAGAGCACATACGGAGCTACCAGAAGGAGATAACGCTGTTCACGAGCACCTTCTTCTTTGTTTATATAGGCCTGCTGTTTAGCATAAGCAATGCGACCGTATCCGCCCTTGTTCTTGCCCTTATGCTGTCATTCATAATAATGCTGGTGCGCCTCTTCTTTGCGCCTATGCTAAAGCCGTTTATGTCAAATAACAGCGTAGACAGCGCCCAGCAGCAGAAATTAGTATACTATAACATTGCCAGGGGCCTTTCGCCTTCGATTGTTGCGACGCTGCCCCTTGCCGCAGGCATAATAATACCTGGGTTCCTTGATGAAATATTCATGGTTATACTGTTTACTAATGTGCTTTCCACTGCAGGTGTATTCCTTGCATATAAATATGCCGGCCGCGTAGCATGAATGCGTTGCTGAATTCAAAAATCGGTTATAAATAGGCTATAAGAACCTATCGTATATATAATATTATGATTCCTAAAATAAATTGATAAGATTGGTGTAAAAATGGTAGTAGCAGATCCTTTATACGCAGTTGCAGCTTCAATAGCGATTGCAGGCGGACTTATTGGCACGGGCATGGCTCAGCAGGGCATTGGAGCAGCAGGCATGGGCATAATAGCTGAAAAACCTGAAAAATTCGGGCAGGTGCTGTTCTTCTTCGTAATACCCGAAACGCTTTGGATAATTGGTTTCGTACTTGGGCTCATACTGCTTTTGCAGATACTTTAGTACTCAAAGGGCGGTAAACGATGAGTTTCGAAGAGATACTTGAAAGCATAAAAAAACAAAAGGCAGACAGGCTACGTGAGATATCGGGCAATTCCGATGATGAGGTTGCCCAACTCCTCCCGAAAACCGCCGCAGAAGTCGGCGAGTATTCAAAAAATCTTCAAGCAAAAGCGAAGCTTGAGCGTGAACAGATTATGAGCAGGGAAATGTCGAAGGCCGCAATCAAAGCCAAAAGCGTATACAACGGCGAAGTAAATGCCGCAATAGAGTCAACCCTCGATGCAATAATGGAAAATTATATGAAATATATGAAAACGAGCCAGTATAAGAAATTGATCGCAAAGCTGGCTTCAGTAGCCTTGGGGGAATTGGGGGACGATTGCACTATAATTATAAGCAAGGAGGATGCCAAACTCATAAGCAAAGGCAAGCAGAAGTTTGTGCTGGCCGACGCAGGAAGCGAGTTCGTCGGAGGTCTGAAAGCCATATCAAAAGACGGCAAGCGCGAAGTAGACTATACATTAAAGAGCATAATTGAAAACTCCAAGAATGATATAGCGAACAAAGTCTTGGAGTTCATAAAGGAGTAATCATGGACACAGCTTATATCGGCAAATACGGCCAGCTCAGGGTTTTAGGCACTGCATTTCTTGATGGAGGTTTTATAGACCAGCTATCCCAAAAGAAAGGAGACGAATTTGTCAAACAGCTATCTGCTGCCAACTATTCAAAGGAGATTGACGGCTTATCTGGGCTTTACAAAGGTACTGACCTGATAGAAGCGGTAATAAATGCACATATGATGTCGTCTATGCAAAACGTGCTGTTCGCCGTGCCAAGCAATGCACTGCCATTTGTAAATGCTTATCTAAGCAGATTTGACATAGAAAATATAAAGCTTATAATATCATCAAAAAAGCTCGGATACAGGGTCGAGCAGACAGAGGCATTCTTGGTAATAGGGAGAGGAGTGCCTGCCGGGCTTCTCGGTGCCATAATAACGAAAGAAGACTACAAAAATATCCTTGAGCAGAGCGACATAGAAGGCGTGGTGAAGAATCTGGTAAAATACGGATATGGCGTCACTCTAATGAAATCAATGGATGATGTAAAGAAAGACAACGATATATCCGGGATGATACTGTCATTGGACCTGCTGTATTACGACAGGCTAATCGATGCATACCGGATGCATAACAGCCCAGAGGGCCAGATTCTAAACTACCTGCGCGATAGCATAGACATAAAGAACCTAATGAGCAGCATAAAAGCTTCCGTTATGCATTATAAGGATATAAAATCATACTTTATAAAAGGCGGCAGCATTCCTGAAAGCACGCTGTCGGAACTGGCTGAGAAGGACATATATGAAATAAAGGACTATTCCCCATTCAAGATAGACTATGCGTTTGACCTTTATAAGAAAGATCCATTCCTTAGCTATATAGAGGTGGCGCTGAAAAAGGAATTATACAAGAAGTATCTGGGCATCTTCAGGCGCTCTGGGTTCTCATTGGGATTCCTTCTGGCGTTCATGATGCGCGCAGAAATAGAGCGCGATGAAGTGAGGAATGCGTGGCTTAAAAACTATTA
>DAHXGO010000049.1:0-5171 GCA_027332905.1 Microcaldota archaeon
AAGGAACAGGTACTGATGTCAACAAAGGAGTACATCACAATGCCAGATGACATTGCTGGGTTCGTAGAGCTTAGAAGCACGTGGGCAAGGCATGGATTCTCTATGCCTCCGACGATAATAGATGCGGGGTTCAGCGGGAACATAACGCTGGAGGTAATGAACAATGCGCCTTACAAGATAATGGTAAAGCCAAATATAGGTTTTGCGCATATAATATTTGAGAAATTGGACAACAGGACAGGAAAGGCTTATTCAGGATTGTACAAGAACCAAAAAGGAATAAGATTGCCACAAAAAATAGAGTGGCAATAAGCATTTATTTAGTAGTGAGATCTGATACTTCGGCGCTTGAACTAGTTATTCCCTTAGCATTGCCGACTGCAGATACAAGTACGACATCCCCTATGTTCTTGATGTTCTTGAACAGGATGCTCTTTTGCTGCAGAAGCTTTCTTACTTCTTCTTCTCCGGTGCTCTTCCACTCCTCCATGAGCAGCCTGCTAACTTCTCCCCTTTCAAGGTCGATTATTGCATCTTTTACCTCTCCAAGGTACTGCCCATTGTCGCTGTATATGTCCATGCTATAAATGTCTGAAACTTTCATCCGATCACCTGTATATTATTCATAGATTAGCTTTAAATACTTTTATTATTTTCGGGCTATGGCTGCCCACAGGTTCTATTCGTTTATGCATTGCAATACCTGCACGATATGCCATTTTGCATTATGGGTTTATCCTGTTCATCATCCTTGGGAATGGTATCGCATCGCGTATGTGGTCTAGGTTAAGCATCCATTTTATTACGCGCTCCATGCCCATGCCGAAGCCCGAATGCTGTACGGAGCCATACCTAGACAGGTCTAGATACCACTCATAGTTGTCCATGTTGAACTTTATGCCTTTTGCCTTTTCTACCGACGCAAAGCGCTCCATGAGCTGGTCTTCCTTCCATATCCTTTCGCTTCCCCCTATTATCTCCCCGTGGCCATGGGGCGCCTGCATATCGGCACATAGGACCGTCCTCTCATCCTTTGGATTTATAGGCATGTAGAATGGCTTTAGCTCTTTTGGCCAGTATGTAATAAATATGGGTTTGTCTTCATCTTCCGTCAGAAGTTTTTCTTCCTCGACTCCGAAGTCGTCGCCCCATTTCAGGTTTTTGCCCTTGTCGTTGAGAATTTCTATTGCCTTCTCGTATGTTACCCTTTTAAAGGGAGGTTTTATTTTCAGGAGATCATCCTTGTTTGCTCCCATCTCCTTAAGTTGCTCTTCGTTGTTCTTGGCAACTTTTTCCGCAATATGGCTTATCAGCTTTTCCTGCACCTCCATTGACTTCTCGTTGCTGTGATATGCCATTTCTGGCTCAAGGTGCCAGTATTCAGCAAGATGCTTTACTGTCCTTGATTTCTCCGCCCTGAATGAAGGCACGAAGGAGTAGACCTTTTCAAGCGAATATATCATGGCTTCGGCATAAAGCTGTGAAGATTCTGTAAGATATGCTTTCTGCCCGTAATAGTTGATCTCGAACATCTCTGCGCCGGTCTCACCCCCAGAAGATGTTATAATGGGAGGGGTAATCTCGAAGAAGCCATGCTTATCTAGGAACTCTCGCACATATCTGAACATGTATGAGCGCGTTTTCATTATTTCAGTCATCTTCCTGCTTCTTAGCCACAGATGCCTTTTATCAAGCAGCAATTCTGTGCTTTGATATTCGGTTATTGGGAATGGAGCCGATGAATTTATCTGTTTAAAGTTTTTTACTTCTACCTCATATCCGGTAGGCGCGCGCGAATCCTCCTTTACGATGCCCTTTATTGATATGCTCGATTCTATAGGCGCATCTGTTGCTTCCTTCCATTCTTTTTCGCTTATGCTCGCTTTTTTAATAGCAGCCTGAACTATTCCCGACCTGTCTCTAACCACTATGAACATTATGCCGCCGCTTTCCCTTTTTCTGTGAATCCAACCATGGATCAAAATCTCCTTTCCAATCTTTTTTGCAGCATCAGATATCTGAGAGTAAGCCATATAAATCATCCACTTCTATTAGATACATCAATTAATTTATAGCTTTTCTACGATCCGTTAAAGGTATGTTCAAATGCTCAGAGATCACATGGCAACCAGGAGTATAGAATGCCTGCTTTTCATATTAATTATTGCTGTTGGATTTGTAACAGTACTTAACCTATACCTGACAAAAGGGGTATCGTGGGACTTCATAGCCCATTACCTGAATGCAGAAACGATGCTTAAGCAGGGATTCTTTTCCCACATTACGTTCCTGGGCAACAGCTCCATTATAGAAAACCATGGATTTTATTTTGAAGCGGCAAGGGCGCCTATGAGCTCTGTGCTTATGGCTATTGCGCTTCTTTCTGGTGCCGGTCTTTCAATTCCCATATACCTGCTTATTCTCTTTGTGCTTTTGGGCATTGCATTGTGGACTGCATCGAAAAACCTTGGAATAAATCCGCTTCTTGGCGCATCAGTAGTTATTACACCATATCTGCTCATGTTCACATTCCTCTTCAATAGCACTGAAATATTATCATTGACATTCATATTGCTCACAGTTGCTTTTGTAGCTGAAAAGAGATCCGAAGCTGGCATCTTCATGGCTCTTGCGGGGCTTGCGAAATACACCAGTTTAATATTTTTGCCATTGCTGCTGCTCTTAAGAAAACCCATAAAGATATTTTATTCTATCGTGTTTTTTGCTGCGGTGACATTGCCCTGGATTCTTTTCAATGACATATTTTTTGGAAACCCTTTATACAGTTATTATAACGCCATAATTGTTGCCTTAACAAGTACTACAAAAAACTTCTTGTCTCTGAGCACAATCGGAGTTTTGATGACATTCCTTATAATTCCAATGCTTATACTAATAGTCTATTTAATTCTGGGCAGGCTCTTGAAAATGAGCACTAACTGGAAAAAGTTAGGCCTTGTTTCAATGCTTAAGCACTTTGATGAAAAGCCGTTCATTGTAATCGCATTTCTCGCGTTGGGGTTTATGGATCTTTTTATGCTGGGATTGCATAATGCGATATTCGATCAGGAAAGATTTGGATATTTCTTTTATGGAGCAACCGCAATTGCAATTGCATTTGCCCTAAGCTCGGATAGATTGAACCTAAGCTTAAAGATATTTGATATGAAAGTAAACACACGTGCTATTATTCCATATGTGTTTTTTGCAATATCACTTTTTTTCATTTTATCGCTTCTTTACGGCGAATCTATGCCGTGGTTCAGCTGGATGGGCCAGGCTAGCAACAATCCAGTGCTAAGGAATGCAGTCGCATCGATAAATGAAAACGGGCTTTCTGGCTGCAGGCTGGTATCGAATGGCTGGATTTACTTGAAGTTCTTTGGCATAGATGCATTCTCGCAGTTTTATTACAATAGCACAGTCGCCAGATACCCGATAGTCTCGTTTGATTCATTGGGCACACCTTCTAGTTATATAGAAGAAATAAACATTTCGCGAGCCATAATCTACAAAAATTATTCCATACTATTTCCAAAAGGGTATACGTGCGATAAATAATCCGCATGCCGCAGAAACATTTATACGTTTTTTAATTGATATTAGATGCAGAACAGGCGGTTTATTGATAAACGATGTCTTTAAGGCAGATATAAAATATATGCAAGTAATGGACGAAAGCGGCAATATTGATGGCGAGCTTTTCCCGAAAGAACTTACTGACAATATGCTTATAGAGATTTACAGGCAGATGAACTTCGCAAGAAGCGTTGATGCCAAGGTGCTAAGCCTTCAAAGGCAGGGACGCGCTGCGACATACGCTCCGCTTCTTGGGCAGGAAGCTACACAAATAGGCTCTGCATACGCGATGCGCAAAGACGACTTTTTCGTTCCTAACTTCAGGCAGCATGGAGTTTATCTGGCAAGGAAATTTCCGCTGGACCTTTTCTTCCTTTACTGGAGGGGATTTGAAGAAGGCAATGCAATACCTGTAGGATTCAACGGGACTCCAGTATCTGTGCCTGTGTCAACGCAGCTTCCGCATGCTGCGGGGCTCGCATACGCATACAAATACAAGGGACTTTCAAGTGCAGTGGTAACATACGTTGGAGATGGAGGAACATCCGAAGGTGATTTTGCGGAAAGCCTCAATTTTTCAGGGGTTTTCAAACTGCCCTTAATATTTATAATAGAAAACAACCAGTGGGCCATATCGGAATCCAGGAAGAAGCAGACTGCTGCAGGAACGCTCGCCCAAAAGGCCATAGCTGCAGGAATAGATTCAATACAAGTAGACGGCAACGATGCGATTGCGGTTTATAGGGCTACAAAGGATGCGATAGAAAAGAGCGCTTCTGGCCCTACAGTAATAGAATGCATCACATACAGGATGACGATGCACACGACATCGGATGACCCCAGTAAATACAGGGATCAGAGCGAAGTCGATGCATGGAAAAGGAGAGATCCCATAATCAGGCTTTCATTATACTTGAGGTCAAAAGGTTTATGGAATGACGATAATGAATCTGAAATGCACAGCACGCATGCGAAGCAGATAGACGATGCAGTGGCAAAGGCGGAAACATTTAAGCCTAATCCGAAATCAATCTTCGAAAATGTCTTCGAATTCACACCCAACATACTTAAGGACGAGGAACAGGAAGGCATTTCAAACAATTTTTGGCAATGAGGCGATGGCATGCAGGCAAATATGGTTTTGGCGCTGAACAATGCAATGGAATTGTGCATGAGGGAGAACAATAGCATGGTCCTCTTGGGCGAGGATATAGGCATAGATGGCGGCGTCTTCAGGGTTACCGATGGATTGCTGCAAAAATTCGGAGAGAAAAGAGTCATAGACACACCGCTGGCGGAATCCAGCATAATGGGAACTTCTATAGGAATGGCGCTTGGAGGACTGCACCCTGTGCCTGAAATTCAATTTGCAGGATTTTCATATCTTGCGTTCAGCCAGGCGGTAACGCATGCCGCTAGATATAGATCAAGGACTAGATCTAAGATGTACTTGCCGATGATAATAAGAATGCCGGTGGGTGGAGGCGTCAAGACATTGGAGCTTCATTCGGAAAGTCCGGAAGCAATGTATTCAAATGCACAGGGCCTGATAGTAGTAGAACCGTCAACGCCCTATGATGCAAAAGGGCTTT
>DAHXGO010000004.1:0-24007 GCA_027332905.1 Microcaldota archaeon
TGTTGATTGGCCCTGCATTATCAACATTTTTAGGGTTTTATCTGCAACTTAACCGTGCATAGCGAGAAATCCCATATCATTCATGGGTGGGATGAAAGCGAACCGCAGAACAAGAAGGTATAAAAATTTAGAAATATATAGAAGAACAAAAAGGGATGTAATGGAACTGAAAAGGGCTTACAAGTTCAGGATATATCCAGATGCAAAACACCAATCAGAAATAAATCTGCAACTTATACTTTCAAAGGATTTTTACAACCTCCTCCTTGAAAAGTCAATCAAGTCGCATAAAGACGGAAACAAGAAGTTCTCGATGGCAATTCTCAACAAGTTTGCAAAAGAGATAGAAAAGGACAAAAAATACCTGCAAATATACTCGCAGGTAAGATGCGAAATAAAATACCGCGTGCTGAAAGCATACCGGAACTTCTTCAGAAGGGTAAAAGAAAAGAAATCGGGAAAGAACGTAAAAGTCGGATTCCCGCGCTTCAAATCAAGGGACAGATATTACAGCATAATCTACCCGCAGGACAACGGCTCTTTCTCAATAAGAAAGAATAGACTACGCGTCTCAAGGATAGGCACAATGAGGATAGAGATGCACAGGAACATTGAGGGAAAGACAAAGATGCTCACCATAAAGAGGGAAGTGGGAAACTACTATGCGATATTCACGACCGTAAACAACATCGCACCCCCAATCATAAAAGACACGAATCCTATCGGCATCGACATGGGCCTCAACTCGTTCATCGCAATGTCGGACGGAACGAAGATTAAGAAACCGAAGTTCGCAAGGAGAAATGCGAAACGCATCGCAAAATGGCAGAGAATAATTGCGCGAAGGCATAAAGGCTCGAATAGAAGACAGGGTGCAAAACTCATGCTTCAAAGTAAATGGGAATACGTTACAAACCAATCAAACGACTTCGCGCACAAACTGTCGGATAAGCTAATAAATTCGGGATGCACATCGTTTGCAGTGGAAAAACTCAACATAAACAACATGGTAAGGAATCACAATCTCGCGCAGGCGATTTATAACGCTTCATGGAACAGGTTCATACAAATGCTTTCATACAAGGCTGAAAGTGCCGGTATGAAGGTAATAAAGGTAGATGCAAAGGACACTACTCAGGAATGCAGCAGATGCCACTACATAAAAAAAGAGGCAGAAAAACTGACCCTAAAGGACAGAATATACCGCTGCAACGTCTGCAGCATGACAATGGACAGGGACATAAACGCATCAATAAATATACTAGACAGAGCTTTGAACTATTCAAGTTCAAATTTTGACAGCCACGCTGTCAAAGCTACCCTCGGACAGAGGGGAAGTCACGCTCAGGGAGAGAATGTAAGACCTCAAAAGGGGGCAGTCCTTGAAGAACTGAGAACCGATAAAACACATCCTTTGCGGGATGCAGTGACTGCATGAACGCAGAGGAAGCCCCTGCCTTTAGGCAGGGGGAGATGTCACATTCCGAAAAAGAAATGTCGAAACTTGTAGTCGACAGCCTGAAAAAATATAAGATGCCGGTAAATGCCCTGTTTACCAAAATGAGCGATATAACCCAAAAAAGTGCAGGGGGCCTGCTTAAATGGTCGCATTCGAATTCGCTTTGGCCGCTGCAATTTGGCCTGGCGTGTTGTGCAATGGAGCTTATGGATTTCGGGGCGTCGAGAATAGATGCAGAAAGGAAAGGATATCTGCTATTTAGGGGAACGCCGCGGCAATGCGACGTTATGATTGTTGCAGGATGGGTGACAAAATCTATGGTGCCTAGGATAAAAAGGCTATACGAACAGATGGCATCTCCAAAATATGTGATCGCATATGGCGAATGCGCTACTGCAGGCGGCCCATGGTATGAAAGTTACAACATAATAAAAGGCATAGATCAGGTGCTGCCTGTAGACGTTTATGTCGCAGGGTGCCCGCCCAAACCCGAAAATCTGTTTGCTGCATTGATGAAATTACAAAAAAAAGTAGGTGGAAAAACCGATGGAGACAACGAAAGAAGCCTTAGTGAAAACATGCGCAGAGCTGAAGCGGGAAGGCTATGACTATCTGAATGCAATCACCGCAGTTGACTATGCGGACCATTTGGAAGCAGTTTATATACTCTACAATACTGATAAGAAATCAGAATCCGTCATAACCGTTATGTTGCCAATAAACGACCTAGAGTTAAACACTATAAGCAACATATATGCGGGCGCAGTATGGTATGAACGCGAGATGCAGGAAATGTTTGGAATAAAAATAACTGGTGCAAACCAGGAGCATCTCCTTTTAGAAGAATGGAACGGCGCAGGTTACCCATTAAGGAAAGAGTTCATCTGGGGAAAAGACTATAAGAAAAAAACATGATGTGAAAAAATGTCATACATGCGCATAAATATAGGCCCTATACACCCAAGCACACACGGGGTGCTGCGCCTTGTCGTAGATTTGGACGGCGATACTGTAAAGAATGTGGAGCCCCACATAGGTTTTCTGCATAGGGGGGTGGAGAAGCTGATGGAAACAAGGATGTACATGCAGAACCCATCTTATACTGAAAAGCTTGACTATGTTGCGCCTATGGGGTGGGACGAACTTTATGTCAATTCAGTAGAAATGGCACTAAACTCAAAAGTTAAGGAAGATGCGCAATATGCACGCATGATCCTTTTGGAATTTCAAAGGATAGCCAGTCACCTGTTATGGCTTGGCACATTCTGCAATGACATTGGGCAGATGTTCACAATGTTCATGTGGGCGTTCAGGGAACGCGCTAAGGTGCTTAAGCTGCTGGAAGATGTATCCGGAAGCAGGATGTTTTATGTAAATATGCGAATAGGTGGGTTGATGCGGCAGCTGCCTCCAGATTTCACTGCCAGGGCATACGCGCTGACAGATTATTTGGAATCACACATAAAAGAATATCCCGATGTGCTGGACTCTAACGGCATATTTATGGAAAGGACAAAAGGCATAGGGAAACTATCTAAAGAAGATGCCATAAACTGGGGCGTATCTGGCCCGGTGCTCAGGGCGTCAGGCATCGAAAAGGATGTAAGGAAGGACCATCCATACTATTTCTACGACAAAACAAAGTTTAATATGCCTACAAGCATGCAGGGCGATGCATATGCCCGGTATAAGATCAGGTATTCAGAGATGCTCGAGAGCATAAGCATAATACGCCAGGCACTTGGGATGATGCCTGAAAATCCAGACGTAGCGGGCCTGCCTATAAAATTGATCGGTCCGCAGGCAAAACCGGATATAATAATGAATAGAAGAGAGCTGCCAAGGGGCGAAGGCTTGATATATATGGTCCCTGACAAGCAAAAACCATACAGGATATACCTAAGGTCGCCAACATACACCAATCTGCAGGTGCTTCCCCACATATCAAAGGAGGTAAAATTGGCAGACCTGTTTTCAATATTGGGCAGCTTGGATATAGTGATGGCAGAAATAGACAAGTAAAAGCGCTAGGTGCAAATTATAAAAATTTGCATTGTAATATACATATCCTAATAGTGATTTTATGGAACGCGACCAATTGGAAAAGCTTACAATGAATTACCAGAAAATGCAGGAACAACTGCAAAACATAGCAATGCAAAAGCAGCAATATGAAGCCCAAAAGCAGGAATACAAGCAAGCCGAGGAAGAGATAGGCAAAGCATCGGGAAAGGTGTACTCTACGATAGGAGGTGTCATAATAGAGACAACAAAAGAGGAGGCGCTGTCTAACATAAAAGAGAAGAAGGAATTTGTAGAAATGAGGCTTAACCTAATATCAAAGCAAGGAGACGAACTTTCGAAAAAGGAAGCGGAAATGAGGGCTCAAATAAACGAGGCAATAAAGGGCTTCCAAGAAAAATGATAATATGAAGGCAATAAGCCTGGAACAACTGGCAGAAGAGGTAAAAAGCCGCATCAATGCAAATGTGATGGTAACATTCCATTCAATAGGCGATACCGATTCGGTATCGTCTGCCGCTGCAATCCTATCTATATTTCCAAATGCACACATATCAATGCCTGATATAATAACCGCCAATGCTTTGAGGGTGCTCGAGAGATGCGGATATAAAAAAGAAATCATATCAACAAAATTCGACGAAAATAGCGACCTCATAATAATCGTTGATGCAAATTCTACGTCGGAGCTGGGAAATTTTCAGCAGCCTATAGAAAAATTCAAAAAAGACATAATTGTAATAGACCATCATGTCAAGCCGACCATGCCAAATGCCCGCGCACTGGTATTTAACGACGAGTCATTCAATTCCTCTGCAAGCATAATATACGAACTTTTCAAATACCTGCATTTTGATATAAGCATTCCAATCGCTAAAATGCTGTGCATGGGCATAATATCTGATTCTGCGGAACTGAAAAATGCCACCCCGCAAACATTCATCCAAATGGGCGAGCTGCTTTCTATAACAAAGACCGATTACATGGGCATATTGGCAGAATTTTCACATGAGTCATCTACAGAAGCGCGCCTGCAAACGATACACAGCATAATGCATGCAGACGCATTCATAAAGCACGACCTTATATTTGTATACGGCATTACCAATGTGCATGCAGGGATAGCTGCAGATGATGCAATAAAGATAGGCGCAGACATAGCGCTTTTCAAATCAGAATCATCCAATGAAATATCCTTTTCATCTAGGCTGAGGCCAACACTTGACACTAAATATGGGCTGCATTTTGGCAGGATAATGAAAAAACTTGCGCCAATAATCGGAGGTTCTGGCGGCGGGCACCCATGCGCAGGCGGTGCATACGGGCCTAAAAAGGATAAATATGAAAACTTTTTTGACGGTTTTACCGAAGAAATTTTAAACATATTGAAATCTAATGAGAAATGACGTGATTGAGGTATGAAAATAGCTATAGTGTCTGATTTGCATATAGGCTACGAACGATTTGCAGAAGACGCATTCAGGCAGGCAATGGAAGCACTCGAAGCTGCCGCGGCAATGGCCGATGCAATAATAATGCCTGGCGATATATTTGATAAAAGGGCTCCAAAGCCAGATGCAATCGCAGAAGCTCTAAACATATTCAGGGAACTTTCAAGAAAGAAGTGGGCCGCGTCTGCAGAAGTACACGGTTCTGGTACTGCATTTACGAATGCGCCGATACTTGCAATTCCAGGTACGCATGAAAGGACATCTGCAGGCAGAGAGAATGCCTTAAAGCTTTTAGCATTGGCCGGCATGCTCATAGACATAAGCGAATCGACTGCGGTGATAAGCAATGGAAGCGAGCATGTGGCCGTTTTCGGGCTTGGCGGCATATCTGATGAACGGGTAAAGGAAAAGCTTAAAGAGCTGAATCCAAAACCCGTGGACGGCATGTACAGCATATTTATGTTCCACCAGTCAGTATACGAGTTATTGCCATTCAATGCGGATTTTATAAAATATGAGGACCTGCCTGTTGGATTTGACCTTTATGTAAACGGCCACATACATAACACATTAGAGGCAAAAGTTCATGGAAAGCCCTTCCTGATTCCAGGCAGCACGGTGCTGACGCAGATGAAGGATGCCGAGCAGGGTTCCAAAGGATTCATATTGTTCGATACAACAGATTCAAGCCACGAATTCATACATATAAATTCAAGAAAGTTTTTTTCAATAAGGCTGGAATTCAAGGATTCGAACACCCAATACATACTGGAAAAATGTGAAAACGAAGTAAAGCAGGTAATTGCAAAGAGCGCATCAAAGCCAATAATAAAGGTTCATCTTGAAGGTACCATGCAAGCTGGCTTGCAATTCGGCTCGTTGAACCTGAAGCCCATAACATCAAAATATGGGAAGGATGCCTTTATAGAAATCGATCAGTCAAAGCTCACAATACCAGAATTGGCAAAGAGCATAGAAGGAATACATGAAAATAGGGTAGGGGATCTTGCCATAAAAGACCTCGGAGCGTCTTTTATGGGCGCCAGGCTCAAGGAACTCGCCTTTGACAATGCTATAGATGCGCATGGGCTATTCGAGCTTCTTGACGAATCCTCACAATCAAAAAAACAGAAAACCGTAGACGCAGCGCTAAAATTCCTCAATGCGCTGTAATCTTATTGCCTTTTTGAACGCTTTTCATCTTGCTTAGACTCTATCCCGAGCGTCTTGTTTACCAAGTCCTTGTTTTTTGCATCTACAACTTCGTTAAGGAACTCAAGGTGGTTTGGATTGCACCTTCGTTCATTCTGCCTTTTGGAGCTCACTATCTTGACGAATCCGTCCTTTTCGACGCCTACTATAACTGCCCTGCTGCCAGCATCCCTTCCATATTTCTTTATGCACACTCTTCCGGTTTCAAGTAACATGAAATTCACCTAAATATCAAAAATTTTTTCTGTCTCTCCCTAGGGCTATTATAGATATGGCCGACGCACATTCCATAATGCTCATTTTTTCCGTATTGATTTCAATGTCAAATATCCTATGGTCAAGCATATCAATACCATATATCCTTTTAGCCTGGTTTATGGCGGCTTTGTCTATTTTTTCTATTGCTGCCGTATCGCAATCTACTTCAGTGTGCTGCGCAGCACGCCGTTCCGACCTTACCGATTCGCTCGCATTTAGCCATACCCTTAGTGTTGCGTCTTCGATTATCCATGGCGAAAGCCATGTGGAAACCACACAGTTTCCATTTGCAAGTTTCTTTATTTCCGCATCAAATGAATTTGCAAACTTTGCGTCTGCAGAAGCTGTGAAATCCGCAAGTTTGGAATAACTATCTACATATTCATTGTAAGATTTATGAACGTGCTTTATGCCAAGGGCTTTAGAAAGTTCTTCTGCTAAAGTCGATTTCCCGCTTGCCGTCAGGCCTGATACACATATCTTCATTTTAGCGCCTCTAATGGGCAACTAACTGCAAAACGAAAGCACGCTCTCTTATGCTTATATCATCTAGCTTCATATCCCCGCGCTCTATCCTGCTGCCAAATTTTATTATATTGGCTGTGCAATTAGCGCAGAGGACACCGCCGAACGGTCTGCTGTTAGTTTTCCTGCTCTTACCTCCTTTTGTGCTGATGCCGTTCAATTCTACTTTGCACAGGCCGCAATGCGGCATAGAATTCTTTCCTCTTTTGTAGTGTACGACATTCCTTCCTGTCCTTGTAATCTTATTGGACTTCTTGAAACTATGTGATCTATACATTGGTTTTGGCAAATATAACACCTTTGGGCCGATTAGCATTTATTTAGAATGCTTAAACTATAAATAATTATGTTTTATCCTCTTTGGCTTCCTCCTTCGCCTTTTTCCTGTCATAAAGTAGTATTGCAATTGAACTTATCAGGCCTAATATGAAAACAGTGGCTATGAATACAAGATTGTAGGTCAAAGAGATGCCTGCAAAATTAAGGACATAGTCTGCTTTGCCTGCCAACGCCGGCAAAAGCACATAATATACGATTATGAATATCGGGAATATTACTATCATGGGTTTGAACGACATCGTCATATTTTCCTTCATCAACGGCATTATTTCGCTCTGCTTTGCAGATATCTGCTCCTTTGGGGCGTTGCTTTTTATGAGTACATTCATCTCCTTTGATATAGATTTAAGCCGTGCCTGCAGCTCGCGCATCCTTTTAGGGTTTACTAATTTCCTCTGCATTAGCACGGATAGCGATACCTCAAGTACTCCTAATCCGACTATTATCAATGCAAGAGAGAGCGGCATAACTGTCATAAAATCACTTATACTCTTTCATAATGTCCTCCAGTGCGGCTTTAAAACTTTTTTCTGCCGCCTGAAGCATTCCTTCATTGTTTTCTATTATATATATGGAAATATTTAAATGTGCGCTTATCGCGCTAATCATTGCTATATTTATAGATCGCTGCAGGTCTATGGTGCTTGCACTCTCCATTTCGCGTTTTCTGTTTTTGTCGTTCTTTCTTCTTTTGATTATGTCAGCGGTCTTGGCGTCTATGTATATGATTCCTGCAACTCCCGTAAGCCTGGAAATCGCATCCAGCGGCATGCCTGGGAAATATCTGTTGCCCCGTTCAACCGAAACATGTGTGTCTATGACTATATTGCCCTGCATCTTCTCAATCTGCCCTATGGCCGTTTTCCTGATTGCTGTTGCAATCTTTATCGGCAAATAACGCACCACATCCCTATCGCTGACATAACCCCTATTCATGGCTATGTCCTTCATGAGAGTGCCTATGTTGATTATTCGATATGCTGCGTTGTTGCCTATGCTTTTTGTTATAACTGTGGTCTTTCCAGCCCCCGGCGATCCAAAAACAAGTATTATCCTATTCTTTTGCAGCATTATATCATAATCCTTTCAACCAGCAAAATTAAAAAAAGTATGGGCAATAAAAGGTTGCCCACATATGTATTGGAAAGCTACCCACGATTAATTAGTCCATCTCGCCTCCCATGCCTCCGGGCATTCCGCCCTGGGGCATTCCTCCTCCTTTGGATCTGGAGCTTATTACATCATCTATCCTAAGGATCATCTGTGCTGCCTCGTTTGCGCTGTTTATTATCTGTTCCTTCATCTTGGTTGGCTCATACACGCCCTCTTTCTCCATGTCTGAGATGGCATTCTTATAAACGTTGACTCCGAATGCCTTGCCATCCTTAGGTTTATGCTTGCTCCTTAATTGGACTAGGGTGTCTATCGCATCCATTCCGCTGTTTTCAGCAAGGGTCTTAGGTATCGCTTCCGCAGCGTCTGCAAACTTTTGTATTGCCAGCTGCTCTCTCCCGCCTACCTCTCCAGAGTAAGCCCTTATGCCTTCAGCAACGTCTATTTCTATCGCGCCTCCCCCTATGTTGTACCTTCCTTCATTCTCCATGGTTGCAGATAGTGCTCCGATGACGTCCTGTATTGAGCGCTCTACCTCGTCTATTACCTGCTGCGAGCTTCCCCTTACAAAGATGGTCACGCTCTTTGGATCTTTGCACTTCTCTACGAAGATCATCGCCTCTCCGCCAATCTTCCTTTCTTCTACTGTGCCTGCAAATCCCAAATCATCGCTTGTCAGATCTTCAAGGCTTGTAACTATCTTAGCTCCTGTTGCCCTTGAAAGCTTTTCCACATCGCTTTTCTTTATCCTCCTGGCTGCCATTATGCCTTCCTTTGCTAGATAGTGCTGCGCCAAGTCGTCGATGCCCTTTTGCGTGAATATGACCTTTGCGCCGCTCTTTTTGACCTTGTCAACCATATCCTTAAGCATCTTTTCCTCTTGCTGCAGGAATGCCTGCATCTGGTCTGGCGAAGTTATTTCTATCTTTGCGTCAGTCTCCGTTTTCTCTATCTCAAGCGCTGCGTCAAGCAAAGCGATCTTGGCGTTGTTAGCGAGTTTAGGCATTCCGGGATGTGTAACCTCCTTGTCTATCAAGACTCCATTTATCAATTCAGTGCCTGCAGTGCTGCCGCCTGCCTTCTTCTCTATCTTTATGAAATCATGGTCTACAGATATTGCATTGTTGTTTTTAACCATTACCTGTTTTATTGCCTTTATCACTAGCTTTCCTATCTGTGCTTTGGTGGAGTCGCTGCCTATGTTCTTTGATCCCAGCGAGACCTGCGCTATCTTCT
Source organism: Microcaldota archaeon (assembly GCA_027332905.1). Classification (GTDB taxonomy): domain Archaea; phylum Micrarchaeota; class Micrarchaeia; order Micrarchaeales; family Micrarchaeaceae; genus JAMCYW01. Next base: position 9,616 of record DAHXGO010000004.1, read on the forward strand.
GCAATACTGAGTCGTCATCCGGCTTTACGGTATTTGAATATTTGTTCAGCAATTCTATTGCTTTTGTTGCGGCCATCTTGTAGCCCTTTATTATTATTGTTGGATGGATGCCTTGTTCTATCAGGTCCTCTGCACCTTTGAGCAGGTTTCCCGCCATTACTACGACGCTAGTAGTGCCATCCCCTACCTCTTTGTCCTGTGTCTTCGCAACATCTACCATTATCTTTGCTACTGGATGCTCTACATTCATTTCATCAAGTATGGTGGCGCCGTCGTTAGTTATTACTATGTCACCCAAATCGCTTACCATCATCTTGTCCATTCCTTTTGGCCCAAGGGTGGTCTTTACAGCATTAGATACTGCAATAGCTACTGCAATATTGGTCCTCTGTGCGTCTCTTCCGATCAGACGCGATGCTCCTTCCGGCAACAATACATACTGTTGTCCTCCTAATTGATTTTCTGCCATTTTATCACATTTTGTTTTTTAATACGAAAAGATTTGTTGTCGCCAAATAGTTGAAATATGTATTTTTACTATACATATATGCATACAACAATTATATATGGAAGAAAAGATATATATACCTTAAGGTGTCCATAACGGCGCACCTGTGCGTTTATCCTATCGCCTTAGAAATAGCATCGAATTCATTGGCTATGTTTTCATCATTGTAAACGGTTATCATACCATTATCGCTATACTTATTAAATGAAGAATCAAACTTGATCGTCCCCAAAAGTTCAGTGCCTAAAGCGTCTATAACGCTTTTTGTATTGTCGCTTATCTTGCCTGTTGACATATTCTCTATAACTCCCAATATGCCTACATTCAGCCGTTTTGCCATAAGCCCTGACCTTAATGAATTTACTGATGATATACGCTGCGGCGTGGTAACCAATATGAAACCTTTGAGGTCTAAAAGCTGCATTATTGTGAGCGGCGCATCGGAAGTTCCTGGCGGAAGATCTATTATGAGATGGTCAAGGTTTCCCCAGTCGGTATTCTCAAAAAAATCGCCCAGCATCCTTGCTATTATTGGGCCACGCCATATTATTGGTTTTTTCATGTCATCCACGATCATGGCGGTTGAAGCGACTTTGACTCCATCCTTAACCAAAGGCTTCAAAGGAAAACCAGATATGTCCATTTTTTCAGTTATGTCTAAAAACGAGGTCACGTTAGGGCAGTCTATATCAGCATCGAGCAAGCCCACATTAAATCCTTTCTTGGCAAGTGTGAATGCAAGGTTTACCGACACTGTTGTCTTGCCAACCCCTCCCTTTGCGCTATAAACTCCTATCTTGTTTTTGATATTGCCTAATTTATCCTTAATCCTCTTCTTTTGCTCTATCACCTTTGCAAAAGACGGATGGATTCCAGCAGCGGCATGTCCTTCTTCCATAAGCAATTTTAGTAACCCTTATTTTTATTCTTTTCCAAAAAGCTTATGGCAAAATGTATAATTTTTGTTATTGCTGAAAATCAACAAGATTTAATAACTTTTCTAAATATAAAGGTATTGAACCTATTGATTCTAGTTGTTAAGGTGTATCGAATGAAGATAAACGAACTAAAGGCAGGGGCAAGCAATGTAACCATAAAGGCCAAGGTTGCCCAAAAAGACGAACCGCGAGAAGTTGTGACCAAATACGGAAAAAGGCTGAGCGTAGCTAATATCACACTTAAGGATAATACTGGCACCATTGCGATGTCGCTGTGGGGCGGTGACATAAACACAGTAAACGTCGGAGACGAAATCGAAGTATCCAACGGATATGTGAACGAATTTCGCGGAACGCCGCAACTTTCTACAGGTAAATTTGGAAAGATAAAAGTACTGGAAAAATCTGGGAATTCCGATGAGCTTTCAGAAACTGAGGAAGTAGACAAAGAGTCTTCAGATGATGCTTCTGATGACGTGCCAGAAGGAGAAAGCGACGAATTTTAACTCAACATATGCCTGCCTTCTTCTGGCAGGCAATAGCTTTTTCTAAACTTTCGCCTTCCAATATCTGAAACTATATATCAGAAATATGCCTCCTAAGACAAGGCCGAACCATAATGTTGCGAATCTTGTCATTATCGTTAAAGCAGAGCTTATGCCTGTGCTTAGGTTGAGCGATGTATGCAAGAGCGCTATAAGGGCGCCATCCGTTATTCCTATGTTTCCCGGAATTCCAGTAACCATTCCGAAGAGCTGTGCGGATGAGAATGCGAACACCGTGCTGCCTATGTGCGGTATTACTCCTATGGAGTATAATGCAAAATACAATGCCATGCTATTGAGGAATGCCGCAGGCACAGTAACGAGCAATGACACTATATATACCCACTTGGTGTTAAGCTTGCTCTGAGATGCGAAATATTCGTCCCCGTACATGGAAAATATTTTGAGCAAACCCCTCCTTTTGCTGAACGCCTTTTTCAGCGACTTATAAAGCCAGTCATTAAGTATAAAAAGGAATGGAAGTATGAGCGCAAGGTCTATTATCAATATATATATCACGAATGTCTTGAAGTAGATCGCAGTTATCAAAGCAAGTATTGCAAAACCAAGGAAATCCGTGAATATGTCAAGAGTCACTACAGGTATTAGGTTTACCATGCTCTTTTTCGTTATCCTATTCAGCGTATATGCGACTAATATCCTGCCCAGTTTGCCAGGCGTAATATTCATGGAATACATTGACATATACACGATAAGGTTTTTCTTGATCGGAACCTTAACATTCAATTTTTTAAGGTAATAATTCCATTTTATGAACCTCAGCATATACCCCAAAAATACAGCAATAAACGCCAACGAATATATGTAAAGATTAGAAGACAAAAGAAGGGCTACAACTCTTCCTAGCCCCCCTATCAACGCAATTATAAAGAAAACTGCAAAGCTGGCGATAAATCCCAAAGCGACGAAGATAGAAACCCTGTGCACAAGGTTCAAATATTCCTTCCTGTTCATCTTCTGCTTGTGCGTTATTACATACCAGACCGATTTCTTATTCTCCCTCCCAAACATATATTTACCTCCGCACTACTCTTTCAAAGGCCTTAGCATATTGCGGCGCTATCTTATCCCAATCATGGTTTTCAATTGCCCTTGAATGTGCATCCTTTGCAAGTCTTGTTATCACTCTTTTATTGTCTATAAAGAAGTTGAGTTTTTTATATATATCATAAGAATCCTTAGGCTTTACGTAAAGCCCGCACCTGCCCATGAGTTCCGGTATGCCTCCGATTCTCGTAGCTATGGCAGGTGTTCCGCTAGCCATGGCTTCTATCAAAGCAATCGACCCAGGTTCATAGGTCGAAGGCAGCACAAAAAGGTCAGCGGCGTTGTAGTAATAAGGAAGCTCCTTCTCATGTATTCCGCTTATTATTTGCATTCTGTCGCTTATCCCTAATTTTTCCGAGAGCTTAATAAGTGCATTCCGCATAGGCCCGGTGCCTATTATCGTCAAAGATGCATCGTTGCCGTCATCTATAAACATTTTAAGTGCATTGAGCAAGTAAATTTGGCCTTTCTGGGGCACCAATCTGCCATTAGTGAGTATCTTGATTGCATGCCCTCCGTATGCCGAGGCATACCTATCCAATATGCGTTCGTGCCTGCCGCGCGGCTTGAACATGTCTATGTTTATGCCATTGTATATTGCCTTTGCTTTATGCATGTCCTTCACAGGCACCGTTGTGGCTACAGTATTCTTCGAAACTCCTGTTATCAGGTCGGCTTTATGCATTATTCTCCTGCCCCACGCCATATCATATAGCAAGCCAATAGAATCAGTCCAAAAATCTATGCCTTTGGGCAGTGCGTTATGTATAGTGATTGCCATTCTTTTCCTTTTTTGCATTATGGCGCTTAAAGTATCCCAATAATAAAGATAGCGGTTATTGATATGGTAAATATCGGCATCAGACCTTTTAATCGCATCGCATATGCCATGCATGAAAGGAAAAGGTATCGGAAGGCCCGGCATATCTGCATAATCGGTCTTCAGCCTGATTACGGATATGCCGTTTATCTCTTCACGCTCAGCTAAGCGCATATGCCTAGGCATCCCGCTAATCAGGGTTATGTTATGGTCTTTTGAAAGCCTGCTATAAACCTCCATCAATACCTTTTCTGTTCCCCCCATATAAGGATAAAAGAAAGGGTTCAGAGCACAAATATCCATAGGTTATCACGCAAGATAAAGTTAGACGCGCCTTAATAATAAATTATCCATTGAAACCGTTTCACATTAAGATATATATTCAGTTTCTGTGCTATTATAAAGCAGATATAAATGGGCGATAAGAATATAATATTTTTCCTATTGGACACGGTCAGGGCGGACGACCTTTACTACGGCAACGTATCCCCTAACCTTACCGGGCTGGCCAAAGAAGGCAATTCATACTTGAATGCCGTATCGCCTGGAACTTGGACAGCGCCCGCACATGCATCTATATTTACCGGCAAGCGGGTTACTGAAATAAAGAATGTTTCAAAAAACTTCTTCGATTCAAAGACAAAGATGGATCCATGGTTTGTAAAGATAAAATTCCTGCCAAACAACGCAAGAACCCTTGCATCTGAATTGTCGCTCCGCGGTTATAAGTCTGTATTATTTTCCAATAACCCTTTTCTTACCAGCTATACTAATCTCGCACTGGGATTTGATAAGGTATACGATTTATGGATGGATTCCAACGTAAAGTACAACAAACAACTAGTCAAAAAGGTGTCATTCATAATTAAAAACGGAGAAGCTGCAAGGAATGCGATGTATTTCGTAACCGGCATGTTTTCTAAAATAATACCCAAGGGCATATTCGACAACATGTATATCAATCTTAGATTAAAGCTGGATCAAAAGGTTGCAGACACTGACGGCACGTATAAGCTTGATCGGGGAGCATCAGATACCAGAAAAGAACTGGCCAAGTATCTTGATTACGATTATGACTACGGCAAGCAGTTTATGTTTATAAACTGCATAGAAGCCCACGAAAACTATCCAGTTGGCAGGAATAATGATATCGTGCAGGATAAATGGCTATACCTGAGCGGCATAAATGAGCTCGGAAAGGAAGACATTGCTGCATTCAGGTCCGGCTATAGGAAAAGGATAAGCCATCTGGATAAAGAGATAGGCAAGATGATAAATACCTTGAAATCAAAAGGCATACTGGACAATGCAACATTGATATTTGCATCGGATCACGGCCAATTATTTGGCGAACATAAAATGCTTTACCACTCATTATTCCCCTACGAAGGCATATCCAAGGTGCCGCTCTTTGCTGTAAATTTTGAAAACGGCAAACCTGTAAAAACAAGAGAGGTCCATGAAGAAAATATAAGCACAATGGAAATTCACAACGCCGTGCTAGATCTGGCTGATTCCAAAATAGACATACCTGATGGCAATATGAAAAGACAGAAATACGTATTTAGCGAACACGTGGGCATAAGCGAAACCTGGGACGAGCCATTGCTGAGGAAACTCATGGGAAGGTCCAAGTCTGCGAAACGCATATACGAAGCAAAAAAATATTTCAATACGCCTGCTACTGCAATATACTATAAAAATTATAAGCTTATATTCTTCAATGGCAGAAGGCCTGCAGAATTATACGACCTTTCTAAGGACGAAAGGGAAACGGAAAACCTGCTAAAGTCGCAGAATACACAATTCAGGCACATTGCAAACACCCTGCTTAGAAATTTCAGCAGATCCGCTTGAAAACGCCAGTCAGCTTTGGTACGATAATATCTGCTTTATGTATGGTTGGCTGCACACTGCAGGATTGCTATTGTTTGTTATCTTACATATCTGTGCAGTAAATACGTTCGCTTCTCCAATCAGCGCCAGCGTAACTGGAGAGTTCGTATTGTTAAGCAAACTAATTATTTGCGACCAATCATAACCTTTGACTACCTGCGGGTCTATCTCTGCAGCAGCCTGAATGGATATGTTGCCATAGTCTATAAACGGTATTCCCCCCCTCAGTTGGCTTGCCACATTTGGATTATTGAGATCGTATTTTGTAAAAACATTGTTCTCAAGCGCAGTAGGCGACTGCAGGGGCTTATAAGTATTGGTTTCTTCTTCCAGCTCTATGAACGTTATCACATTGCTTTGGTAGCTTGAATTATAAAAGGTAAAGGTGGGAGTATTGGGATACACGTCTGTCGCACTAGACGTCATATAATGCAACTTTGTGAAATTGCCGAATCTCAACATGGCTATCACCATTCCCCATCTAGTTATCGCGCAGTATGGGCAGAAATCGGCGCCAATATAAAGGACTGTTGGCTTGCCATTTGTTAAAAATACCGAGCTGGCATTGGTAAAAATCGGGAGATTAGCTGCACTTCCAAGGCCTACTGCATCTGCAATGGATGCATTCATTGCTATATCCTTTAACTGCGATAGTTGCTGCGCGGGCACTGCAACATTATCCTGCCCTATTAATGCTTTTCCTCCGCCGTTGCCTGAATTCAATATCAGTGCGACTACAACTACTATGGCTATTATTATTCCGATACCAACGTAAAGCAAACGTTTATCCATAATTACCACTCAGTCTTTCAAAGCAAGCTTAGGCAATACTCTTTTAATAATATTATTTAATAACCTGTTTATCCTGCTTTTATATTTTGATATAATGTAATACATTATCATGCTAAGTGCCATGCCTGCCATGACATCTGTAAAATAGTGCAGCCCTAAATATACTCGTCCGAATAGAACCATAAAAAGCCATACAATATATGCTATCTGAAGGTATCTGTACTTGCCAAGAAAGAATGTCAGCCCTGTAAGGACACTGGCATGGTTGCTTGGGAAAGAGAAACTGCTTTCGCATCCGTTCGTGTTTATCCACGACAGTTCAGAAACATTGCATGGCCTCGGTTCCTTAGTCAATAGCTTTATTGCATCAGATATGATGTAAAATAGTATACCTGCCACTATGAACGTATAGACATTTGAGTCCTTCTTTATGAAATAAAGATACAGGACCAGGAAAGGTATTACTACAAGGAACGATTTTCCTATCACTGCCATTATCTGGGTTAATGCCGGGCTTGCTAGCGCCTTGGCGAATTGGAATGCCCAGATATTTACGCCAATATTATATGCCTGCACGAAAAATGAAACAAGATACATGTATACGCGCCGTATAAAACTTAACCTAATTAGAGACTAAGTACATGGTAGGTATAGGAATTTTATTAATATAATATTATAAATACATATTGTCAAATTTATTATCCGCATTCGCGGGGTTATCGCATAACTTGGCAGTGCAGCAGGCTCCAGATGTTTATTCTTGATGAGCGCAAAGCGATGATGAGGATCTGGAATAATGATTAATGAAGTAACCTGCGAATCCGGGTTCAAATCCCGGTGACCCCAAACAAAGGCGATGAGATGAAAAACTATTATTTGCCTGGAGAAGAAAGGTTCGGCCCCATACTGTCAAGGCTGTATTCTTTTTCTGTTAAAATCCCGATAACGAAAGACTTCTACGCATTCGTTATAGAAGACATAAAGAGGTACAATGCAACCAGCATATTGGATATAGGCACAGGTCCAGGCGAAATACCTATACGGCTTTCAAAAAACAATAAGCTGAAAGTATATGCCATAGATCCGTCCCCGAGCATGATAAAGATCGCATCAAAGAAAGCGTCAGCGAAAAAATCCAACGCGTCGTTCAAAATAGGTTCAAGCAGAGATATCCCGTTTAGGCGCAATTTCGATATAATAATGAGTTCCATATCCTTCCACCACTGGAAGAAAAAGAAAGGCGCACTGCTTTATATGTCAAAATTTCTTACGAATGGCGGTGTTATAAACATATATGAATACGAATTAGGGCGCATGCCTGGCCCGCTCAAGTTTATTGGTGGTTCACACGGCATAGAAGTAAGCGATATATACGGCCTGATAAAAGACACAAACCTAAAGGTGAAAAGCCTTAAGAGAAACAAAAGCTGGGTAAGGGTGTCTATATCAAAATGACTATCTATCCGACATCTTCTTGTATTCTAAATCCAGCATACCTGTATAAAAATCCAAAGGCCTGAACAGCCTGTTGTTCTTCCAGTACTCTAACACGTGGGCGCACCATCCTGGAGTTCGTGCAACTGCAAAAAGCGGTGTAAACAATTCTAACGGTATCCCTATAGATAGATAAACCGGGCCAGAAAAAAAGTCCACATTGGGCCATATGCCGTGTGTTTTGCCCAATCTGTCTATCATGAGCGTTTCGGCCCTAAGCGCTATTGCCGTAAGATTTTTCAAATCATCCGAATAACCCTCAGATTCTATAAGGTATTTCTTTATTATTTTTGCCCTAGGGTCATAAGTCTTATACACCCTATGGCCAAATCCCATTATTCGTTTTTTGCCCTCTAATGCGTCGTCAATATATTTTTCCGTATTGTCCGGCAGCCCAATCTCGCGCATCATCTTAAGGGCATTCTCATCCGCCCCCCCATGCAGCGGTCCCTTTAGGGTAGCTATTCCAGAGGTAATTGCCGCATATATGTCGGCTAAGGTCGATCCTGTGACCATTGCGGAAAATGTAGATGCATTTGTCGCATGCTCTGCATGCAGTATGAGCATCAAATCAATTACTCTGCTGTCACGTTCATTGGGCTTGCTGCCATTTAGCATGTAAAGTAAATTCGATGCATGATTCAAGTCGTCATTTGGCTTTACATAAGTTTTTCCAGCAATCATCCTTCCTATGGTTGCGGTTATGCTTGCAACTTTAGATATAAGCATTATGCTCTTCCTTGCGTTTTGGTCGTCAGAGTTTTCATATGCATCCTTATCGTCTGCAGGCAGTGCAGATACTGCAGTCCTCAAGATATCCATAGGGTCAGCCTTTCCAACCATTCTGGATATTATATCAATGGTGGTCTGGCTCAGTTCCCTGTACTGCTTTAGCCTCTTTGAAAATGCCTCCATCTGGGCTGCATTAGGGAGCGTTCCATAAATGAGCAGATAAGATACCTCTTCAAAGTTGGAATTTTCTGCAAGGGTCTCGATGGAATATCCTCGGTACCAAAGCCTTCCATTTATTCCATCTACCTTGCATATGTCCGAGTTGGTGATATAAACGCCTTCCAAGCCAGAAGATATTTTTGGTGTATCAACCTCCATCCAATCACAATAAAAATTACCAACCAAGGTATAAATAATGCGCATCCGAAGGTTGTATGCATGTATTAAAACGTTTTTATAACGTTTTTAAGTTTTATATGCCGATTATCAATGCGGTGGTAGAATGCAATCAGAACATAGCGCACAAGGATCAAATCAGGCTTCATCAAATTCGCGGCATCTGTCAAGCTTTAAACTCGCTTCAGGCAAAGAAATATTCTTCTATTCATTGAAAAGTTTGGAATCCGAGGGCGCAGGCAAGCTTTCGCAGCTTCCGTTCTCAATAAGGGTAGTAATAGAGTCTCTGCTTAGGAACCTCGATGGTAAGGCTATAAAAGAAGAGGATATAATATCTCTTGCAAATTGGAATGCAAAGAACCCTGCAGACAAGGAAATACCATTCAAGGTATCAAGGGTCCTAATGCAGGATTTTACCGGAGTACCTGCGGTTGTAGACCTAGCTTCAATGCGCGACTTTATGGCGGATAAGAACATTGATGTAGAAAAAATCCAGCCAATAATGCCAGTAGACCTGGTAATAGACCATTCTGTCCAGGTAGATTACTTCAATGTGGTAAGTGCCATTTCTTTAAACCAGGAAAAGGAAATAGAGCGCAATAAAGAGAGATACGTTCTGCTGAAATGGGCAAGCAACGGCTTCAAAAATTTCAGGGCAATACCTCCATCTGCAGGCATATGCCACCAGGTGAACCTCGAATACATAGCGACATGCGTGAGTCTCAAGGACATTGATGGAAGGCCTATCGCATATCCCGATACATTGGTTGGCACCGATTCACATACCACTATGGTTAACGGCTTAGGGGTATTGGGCTTCGGCGTCGGAGGCATAGAAGCAGAAGCAGCGCTTCTGAATCAGCCTGTATCTTTCATTACGCCAAAAGTATTGGGCGTGCGCCTTAAGGGACATATGAATGAAGGCGTAACCGCTACTGATTTTGCCCTTACATTAACCAGGATGCTCAGGGAGAAAAAGGTGGTAAATATGTTCGTTGAATTTTTCGGCGAAGGAATCAAGCACCTTTCTTTGCCCGACAGGGCCACCCTATCTAACATGTGCCCAGAATATGGTGCAACGATAGCCATATTCCCCCCAGATGAAGAGACTCTCAATTACTTGAAAAGTACGGGGAGAAGCGCAGAGCAGATAGAATTAGTGCGCAGGTACTATGAAAACCAAGGGATGTTTGAAATAGATTACGCCAAAGTAATATATACGGATGTGCTCGAAGTGGATTTAGGGAGCATAGTGCCAAGCATATCTGGGCCTAGCCAGCCAAAAGAGCAGCTCCCTCTTGATGCCGTAAGGAATAACTTCATAAACATGTTCCTTTCAAAGGATTCCAGCGTCCAGCCTGACCATAAGATAAACGGCAAGGACTATACTAGATGGTCCAGCGAAAGCCAAGGCCCGGGCAATGGCGCAATAAAGGACGCACCCATGCACGAATCGCAAAAGAGCACCATCATCAAATATGGAGATTATGACGTGAAGCTTTCAGACGGCGACATAGTCATTGCAGCCATAACGAGCTGCACCAATACGAGCAATCCTTCCGTCATGATAGGTGCAGGGCTACTGGCAAAGAAAGCAATTGAAAAAGGCCTCAAAGTAGACACAAGGAAGGTTAAGACCAGCTTGGCTCCCGGATCGCGTGTTGTCACAGATTATCTCAAAAAAGCAGGCTTGATGGAACCTCTCGAAAAGCTTGGTTTCGACCTAGTCGGATACGGATGCACCACGTGCATAGGCAACAGCGGGCCACTTATAGACAAGCAGAGCGACACCATAAACGGAAATGGCCTTGACGTCGCAGCAGTGCTTTCCGGAAATAGGAATTACGAAGCTAGAATTCATAGGGATGTAAGGGCAAACTACCTGATGTCTCCTCCGCTGGTGGTCGCATACGCTATAGCTGGCAATGTCCTAAAAGACCTTACAAAAGACCCTCTTGGCATGTCATCTGACGGGACTCCTGTCTATCTGAAGGACGTATGGCCATCAGACGCAGAGATAAAGAAAATGACCAACGAATATGTTTCGATATCACTGTTCCACGATGAATATGGAAGCAAGATGTATGACGTGAACGAATACTGGAATGCGATTGATTCTCCATCTGGCGCAATATTCAAGTGGGATGAAACCAGCACGTACATACGAAAGCCGCCTTTCTTCGATGGCTTGGAACTAAAGAACGTTCAAAGTCCAATAAAAGATATATCCGGGGCCAAAATCCTTGCAGTATTCGGCGATTCTGTATCCACTGACCACATATCCCCTGCAGGTGCAATTGGGAAGGACAGCCCAGCTGGCAAGTATTTGATTGAAAAAGGGGTAGAGCAAAAAGATTTCAATACATATGGCGCCCGCAGGGGCAATCACGAAGTCATGATGCGCGGCACATTCGCGAACAACAGGATCAAAAATCTCATGTTAAATGGAAGAGAAGGTGGGTATACGATATACTATCCTGATGGGGATGAGATGCCTATATACGAGGCAGCAATAAAATACAAGAGGATGGGGATTCCACTTGTAGTATTTGGGGGCATAGAATATGGATCAGGAAGTTCCAGGGACTGGGCCGCAAAGGGGCCCGCGCTTATAGGCGTAAAGGCCGTCATAGCAAAGAGCTTCGAAAGGATACACAGGAGCAATCTTATAGGGATGGGCATCCTGCCAATTCAATTCAACGGCAAAGACGACGCAAAATCTCTCGCCATAGATTATGGAAAGGAGATTACAATAAAACTTCCGAGTTCTATGAAGCCGCGCGATACGCTGGAGATGCTGTACTATGATTCTAAAGACGGCGCCCAAAAATCGGTTTCGCTTAAGAGCAGGATAGACACCGATATGGAAATGGAATATTTCAAGGCTGGCGGCATACTGAACTATGTCCTTAAAAATATAGCATATGGATCATAATCGCCATGTGATTTGCAATGGATAAAAATTACGACATAATAATTGTAGGGGGAGGCATAACTGGTGCAGCACTATTATACACACTAAGCAACTATACTAATACCGACAAAATACTGTTGATAGAAAAATATGGTGCGCTGGCTAAGCTTAATTCAAACAGCATTAATAACAGCCAGACTTTACATTTTGGAGATATAGAAACCAACTACACATACGAAAAAGCAAAGGAGACCAAAGCTACAGCAGAAAAGGTTCTCAATTATGTGAATATGTTGCCAAAAAGCAAGCGCAAAGGTCTATTAGAAAGCTGCCAGAAGATGGTGCTTGGCGTAGGTGAAGAGGAAATAGAAGCGCTGGAAAAGATATATTCGTCTAAGATAAAGGAGTTATTTCCCGGGCTGAAAGCTATAGGCAAGAAAGAGATCTCAACGATTGAGCCAAACATAACATATAAACGCAATCCAAAAGAAAAGATTTTTGCATTGCTGTCGGATAAAGGTTATATGGTCGACTATGGAAAGCTCACTCTTTCATATGTCGAGAATTCATTCGGAAAAGGCAAAGCCCATACGCACATATTATTTGATACCGCTGTGAAGAAGGTTAAAAAAAGCCCAGACGGATACACCGTATTTACGGATAAGCACACATTCAACTCAAGATTCGTGATATTTGCTTCTGGCACATACAGCCTATTTTTTGCCAAATCAATGGGATACGACAAGAACCTATCTATACTTTCAGTGGGTGGCAATTTCTACACATCAAAACGCGTCCTCAATGGCAAGGTGTACAGGGTTCAAAAAGGCGGCATACCTTTCGCTGCCATACATGGCGATCCGGACATAACAAATCCTGCAATAACCCGGTTTGGGCCTACAGTCACATTGCCCATTCAACTGGAGCGCAGACATAACGGTACATCATTGGATTACATAAGGACATTCGATTTTGATGCTCCTACGATAAGCAGCCTTTTCAAGATACTTTTAAACAAGGACATACGTAGGATAATAAGGAAAAACATGCTTTATAGCGTGCCGGTCATAGGGCAGTACAAGTTTCTGAAGAATGAGGCATCCGTAATAGTGCCATCATTGAGGTATTCAAATCTTACGTTTGCCGGCAACATCGGCGGCATAAGGCCGCAAATAATAGACGAAAACAAAAGGGCATTATCTCTTGGTGCATCTAAGATCAAGGGAGATGGCATAATATTCAATGTAACTCCATCTCCTGGCGCAACATCTGCACTTTCCAGCGCCTTGGAAGATGCGCTTTACGTATCAAAAAGCATAGGGCTCAAGTTCAACAAGGAAAAATATGAATCCGCCCTCGGCCACACATGACCCTAAATAAATATATCATTTCCATGCCTTAAGCAGCTCTTCCACCGATATCACGCTCAGCATATTCTTCATGTTGGCCAATGATCTTTCATGGGCATCCTTGTCTGCCGATGAAACCGCATCTTGCACTACCACGGGGAAGAATCCACGGTTCAATGCGTCCCTTGCACTAGATTCTACTCCAATTTCAGTAGCTATTCCAGTAAAAACGAGGCTTTCAATACCTGCATTCCTTACCATCATTTCAAAATTTGTGCCTACAAATATGCTTGCGGTATTTTTATTAAGGACTACATCATTTTTTTCCGGCACTATGGTCAATTCGAATGCATCTGCAGGAATTTTAGACATGTCCCATCTGTGTGCACTGCTCAGCCTAACGCGTGACTCATACCTGCTAGGCAAAGGCGTTATCTTAGTAAAAAATACTGGCACATCCGAATTCCTTGCAGCAGATATCGTTGCATTCAGCTTATCTTTAAACTCATCCCTGTTGAATATCCGGTCTACGAGCATGTTTTGTACATCCCAGACTACGAGCGCCGAATGCCTTTTATCTAATATATCTTCGATGCTGTCATAAATTTTTTTATTATCCCTGGCTTCCATAATACCACCTATTATTAATTTATAATTTGCAAATTTAATATTTGCGGTAAGCGTATGGATTATAAGCTGGAATGCCTTCAATGCGGCGCTGAATATGACAGTGCATACGCCAGTCAGGTATGTGCCAGATGCAACGGTATCCTGGAAGTGGTATATGCCGGCAGGATTGCAATGCCTAATGGCAGATCATTCTGGGACTTCGAAAGTGCCCTGCCCAAAGGCACATATAGGCATTATGCAGTAGGCGGTACCGATATGGTGGCGTCTGAAGACTCGGGGCTTTTTTTAAAGCTTGAACTAAGAAGCCAAA
>DAHXGO010000050.1:0-4985 GCA_027332905.1 Microcaldota archaeon
ACAACCTTGTAAGGTATTACTGCGGCAGCAGGGCTGTGAAATTCAGCAACGGGACTGTAGAGAACGAAGCGTATACAACAGGCATAGACGTGCTGGGCCATAGCGTATATGGCGATGCGAACAACACCATAATAGTCTATAGGACACTTCCAAGCGATTACTTCTACACGCTTGGAGATGCCTACGTGGTGCATAGGGTGTATGCAGTGCTGAATGTATCTGGAAGCTACTACGCACTGACCAAGGGAGACAACAACCCCGGACTGGACATGCAGTACGGCAACTACCCGATAAACCAGAGCCACGTATCTGGCAGGGTCATAGCAAGCGCGCCGTATCTGGGCTATATCAAGCTGATGTTCAGCGGCGACATTGCGCAGCCTGCAGGGTGCAACTCAGTCGTGCAGCATTAATGCAATATAAGCCTTGGCGCATATATTTTATAGCCTTGGCGTACAAAGTATTTGATGATTTGATGATCTCCCATGAAAACGTGGATATGCCCACTATGATAATCTTCCTGGTGCTGGTCGCCTTGGCGATAGTGGTATTTGCATTAGGGATATTCTTCCATTATTCTGTTTTCATGATGGGCTTCGCGCCCCTTATAGGAGCCCTCGGAATATTCTGGCTGTTCTTCTGGATAATGCTGCTGGTGCTGTTTTTCCGTTGGATATTTGGATTCGGTAGGCACAGGAGGACCTGGTACAGGGAAGAGAGAGCGGAATGGATAGCCAAGGAGAGATATGCTAGAGGGGACATAAGCAAGAAGGAATTCGAGGAGATTATGAAGAAGCTCCACGAGTATTGATGCAGTGTTAATATGACAGCAAAAAGCAACCCCGTCACGAAAGGATCAAAGAGCAGGATACTTCTTTTCAACACCATGGGCAGGAAGCTCGAAAAGTTTGTACCGATAGAAAAGGGTGTGGTGCGCATGTACTCTTGCGGGCCTACAGTATACAGCTATCCGCACATGGGCAATATGTTCGCATACATTTTCGTAGACCTGCTGCGCAGGACCTTGGAATACAACAAGTACAAGGTAATAAGCGTAAGGAACATAACCGATGTGGGCCACCTGACAAGCCAGGCAGATGCCGGTGAGGACAAGATGGAGAAAGAGGCGCAGAAGGAGCACAAAACTGCATATGAAATTGCAAAATTTTATGAGGATGCGTTTTTCAGGTATTGCGATGCACTTAATTGCCTGGGGCCTGCGGTGTCGCCCAGGGCAACGGAGCACATCGATGAGATGGTAAGCCTTGTGGGCGAGCTTGAACGGAAGGGATACACCTACAGGATAGACGACGGCATATATTATGACAGCTCAAAGTTCAAGGACTATGGGGCGCTGACAGGCATGAATTTCGAGCAGCTGAACCATTACCTGATATTCGGCGAACGTGTTGATACGGTTCCAGGCAAAAAGCATGTGACGGATTTCGCACTGTGGAAATTCTCCCCGAAGGATGCGAAGAGGCAGATGGAATGGGACAGTCCGTGGGGCGTAGGGTTCCCTGGATGGCACATAGAATGCTCGGCGATGTCGATGAAATACCTTGGCGAGACCTTCGATATCCACACTGGGGGAGTGGACCACATACCGATACACCACACGAACGAGATAGCGCAGAGCGAAGGCGCTACGGGCAAGAAGTTCGTGAATTACTGGATGCATAATGAGTTCGTCCTCGTAGACGGGAAGAAGATGGCGAAATCTGCTGGGAATTTCTTCACGCTTGACGATCTGCTGAAAAAAGGATATGCATGGAGGGACATAAGGTACCTGCTCATTTCCGTGCATTACAGGAGCCAGCCGAACATAACGGACAAATCCCTTGAGGGCGCAGGGGGCGCCGTGAAGAGGCTGTCTGATTTTATAACAAGGCTCAGCAATGCAGAGAGCATGAAGCCTGATGACAAAGAAGCGAAGCGCGCGATAGAGGAAGCGAAGGATTCCTTCATCAGATCCATAAACACGGACCTCAACATGCCCGAAGCATTAAAGGCAGTTTTCATGATGGTAAACGCAGTGAATAAGCTCATAGATAGGAAGGGCCTTTCGAAGAGGGGCGCAAAGTCGGTGCTCAAGGCCCTACTATCGTTCGACCGCGTGCTGGGCCTCAGGCTCGACGAGTTTGCAGACATGGCCAATGGCAAGCTTGATCCCGTAGTGGAAAAGCTGGTAAAGCTCAGGAAGGAGGCGAGAAAGAATGGCAATTACGCCTTTGCTGACGAAATAAGGAAGAGGCTGAAGGATGAGTATGGGATAGATGTAGAAGATACAGGTAACGGCGAGGTCATAAAGAAAGCGGCAAATAACTAATTCGCAGCCTTTTTATACTTTTTTGATTTGGAGGGCAGAATTTTCACTTTTGCTTTCTAGAGATGTAATCATCTTGCCGCTAATCGAGTACTATTTATTCTTTCTACTTGATGGGACAGCGTACTGTAAGCTCTCGGCAAAAAAGCCAGATAGAAAGCTATTAATATTTTGTTATACTTGATATACATGTTATATGGTGGTTGTGTGAAGAGTGAGATGATAGTGATAAGGAATCCCGACAAGAAAGTATATAAAAAATTTAAGCAATTAGCTACTGAAGAAGATATGAGTATCGGCCAAGCAATAACGAAGGCTATGATCGCTTATATAGATAAACAGGCATCCCAGAAGCAAAAGGTAAACATAAAAAATCTGCAAAAACTAGAGGGTTTCATAAAGCCAGGCAAAAAAGTTACGTGGAGTGAGGAGATAGATAAATCTCTCTATGGCTGATTTTTGTGATAATCTTAGACACAAGCTTTATCGTATCTTATTGGGTAGAAATGGATATCAATCATGAAAAGGCGAAAAAGCTGTATAATAAAAAAATTAAGAATGGTTTCTTTGGCGAACCAGCCGCTACCGATTATATTTTTGATGAAACAATAACCGTTGTTTTTTATCGCACTAAGTCTTTAACGAACGCGGTTATCGCTGGCGACAACCTTGAACATTCCGTTCATATGATAGATATTGACGACCTTATTTTTAATGATTCCTGGAACTTATTTAAGTCTCAGAAAGATACGAAATTCAGCTTTACCGACTGCACAATAATCTCGACGATGAAGCTGTACGGAGTAAAATATGTTGCAACTTTTGATAAAGACTTCAGGAAAGTTGATGGGATAAAAGTTGTTGATTCATGATTGAATTGAACCTGATACAGTAATTCTTCCGCTCTCCCTTTTTGTTTTATTGATGGTAATGGCATGGAGGGTGTACCTTCTAATGTGATCTACACGAGCAACTGGTATTTTGGATATAGCGCACCGTGAGCTTGGAGCCCAGTACTACTAGTATATAGTTTTGCTGCATAGACTCTATTGATCTGCTATGAGAATTGTCAGGGGAATAAACTGGATTGCAGACAGCATACCTGTTGCGCCTAGCGAGAGCGAGGCTAAATGGGTAACAACAAACCAGAGGAGAGTCTGGCTGGCAGGCCTGATGCGAAGAGAATATCCGCTGTCCACGCCTGCGCTGGCCCGTGGCTCTTCGGACATTAGTTTTACTTCAGGAGATACGCTTGTGCTTGCCACACACCCAAGGCCCTACGAGCAGTGGATTTACGATTCATTGAAGAGCGATATAATAGTAGTTGCAAAACCGTCGGAGATGCAGGCGGCAGAAGCACGATTGGAGAAAGAGAAAGCACTGGCATTGCAACGGAAGGCGCAGCTGAATATTAAGTTGGGACAGATCATCGCGACGCTTTCTGAATTGCATTCGAAAGGGCTGATAGACGCTGCAGTTGGCCGGGGTTCCTACTTCGACAGGAATGGCTATCCGTCAAGACGCGACGATATAGACATAATATTGCTGAAGGATAAGAGGCCTGACAGCCCAGAACGGCTGCGTAGTTTAAAGGAGGACATCAAACGTGTGATAGCGGGCGCAAAGGGAAATTTTGGAGCTAACTTGGTCGATTTCAACGAGCGTACAATAAAGAGGGCCAGCGACTCCAGCGCCCAAATGTTCAGCTTTATTCTGCTATTTACAGAGTATAGGGGCTTGGGCCTGTATTATGAAAAGTATGTGCTTCGCACTTGTGTAGGCATAGAAGCGGCTGGAATGCCATCAGCAAGGTCGGAAAAGTTGGCCCTTGAAATGGCGAGGCGCATATGCGCAGATGAGAGGGAGAGGCTAATTAAGGATGGTAAGATGTCCATTTTCCCTAAAAGATAGGGCACTTTATTATATCTCTGCCTTCTGGCCAAACAAAAACAATATATATCTGCCTGGCTGCAGCATTATGCAGTGATCTCTTGCAGGCAAAAGAACAGTATGTGAATGACAGAATACTGGGTAGATTCCAAGAAAAAATCAAGGCTGTGAAAGATATTACGGATTTCTATAACAGCGCAGTGAGAGAAGTATGGAACGATTCCGAGAAGAGCTACATCGTTAAATTCTTATCGATGCCAGCATGGAAATACAATGACCTGCTTTACAGAAAATATAGCAGCGACATACCCTTTTGGAGGCGGGTCCTTGGAGACGAGACCGCAGTACATGCAGTCAAGCTCTTAGTGTTGTACTCGCACTACAGCCTGGGTTCGAGCCTTGCTGCACTGATAAACAGCTATGCGCTGGATGCTGACAGTGACAGCGTAGAAGGCCTTTACGCAAAATATTATGCACCTAACGCTTCGGCCAATGATATGCATGATATGTGCAATAACATAAGGGCAGAGCTGGGCCTTAATATACATAGGCGCTGAATTGCGCAATGCCAATGCAGCACGCGGCATATGAGGGTGCTGTGCCGCTTTCCGTAGCAATACTTATATATCTTTCTTTATAGAAATTATAGAGTGCATTTCTAGACCGCTTTTTCGGTTCTGATATTCCTGATGGTTTTTATGGCTGACATAACCAACGACATACGCCTAGCTGTCGAAAGCGGCAACACCGCGCTAGGCATTCGCAGCGT
>DAHXGO010000051.1:0-4879 GCA_027332905.1 Microcaldota archaeon
TATGTCGCCCTCTTTAAAATCCAGCGTGCTGAACTTGCCTGCTACGACCAATCCCGATATAAACTCAGTAAGGTCTATGCTGTAGGTGCCTCCGTTTCTGCCTACCGAAGACACTATGCCTATGACAAGGTCGCCTATCCTGGGCTTCCATGCTCCCTCCAAAGGTATTATGCTGTTCCTTTCATCGTCATAAAATCCCAAAACCGCAGAATGCGTCGTACCTGCCTCTACATATGCGTTCTCTATGCGCATCTGCCTGTCCAAAATCTTATCCCCTGGAATTACGAAATGTCTCATCCCTTTTCACTTTTATGATTCTATTATCTTTGTGACTGCCTTTCCCTGCGTTGCATTGTTTATCTTGTCGTAGAACTCGTTCTGCATCCCTGCAGGGAATTCCACTACTGCCTTAAGGCTTCCATTTGAGAGCCATTCCTCTGACTTCACCCCGAACTGCTTCAGCGTTCCATAGCACCTGTTGGTGGCTTCTGGGGGGATTATCACCTCTATCTTTATCAATGCGAATTTTATCGGCAGCAGCATGCTTATCTTTTTTACAACTGCGTCTACCTGCTCGTTTGCGCTCTTGAAAGGCTCTATGGAAACCCTTGCCTCTTTCATGGCGTTTTCAACCCTTAATGCAGGCGTTGGGGCATTGGTCCTAGGGTCTATGGAGTTTCTGGCTATTATGTCTATTATCTGCTTCCTTTTTTCTTCTATGAGCCTGTTGCGCTGTTCTGTGGTTATCGGAACATCGCCCTTCTTGAGTATCTGTTCAACGACCTTTGCGAATTCCGTCGTGCCGAAAGCCTTCTTTATCTTATCCTCGCTCTGCCTCTCTCCTTTCTTTGCATCCTTGAATATCTCTTCAGCTTCAAGCACGCTGACAGGGTCGCTCCTCTTTCCTGTTATGTAATCGTATGCAAAGTCAGAATTAACGAGGATCTCGAAGGTGTCCTTATCGTGTGAGTATCTTGCTATTATGGTTTTCGAAGCCATGATCACACCTGTTAATGCTTAAAGATACGCATTTATCTCCTTGTCCTTCAATGCTACGTATCCCTTGCTCTTAGTTATCATTGATATATCTATGTTCTCCGGGGCCAGCTTCTTCTCGTTTACTTTCTTTATTATGCTGGTGCCCAGGTTTATTGCGTCCTGCATGCTCAGGTTGTCCTTATACTCCTTTACAAGTATGTCCTCGGCTATCTTTTTGCCTATGCCTATCGCATCTGCCTTATATCCTGAGAATGAAGCTCCGGGCTCTACTTCAAAAAGCCTCCTTTCAGTGTCTATGCCTGCCACTAGTAGCGATATCGCAAAAGGCCTTATGCCCCCGTATTGCGTTGCCATCTGCATCTCCTCGGATATCTCTCTCGCAACTGTCTCTACTGACTCTGTTTCGTCGTAAATCATCCTATGCGTCTGCGTTTTTGTGCGCATCGAATTTACTACGTGCAGTCCATCAGAAACCAGGCCGCTGTACGTTGTCCCTATGAACGAGTCTACCTTGAATATCTTCTGCACCGTGCTTGGTATTATGAGCGGCTCGACTATATTTTTATGCGCTATGAGCACGACTCCGTCTTCAGCAACTATGCCCACCGATGTGGCGCCTTTCCTGACTGCCTCTTTTGCATATTCCACCTGGAATAATCGTCCGTCAGGGCTAAACATCACTCCTCTGTCATATGCTTGTATATTTGGGTACATTCATTCACCTTGGTTCAAAAATATGCTTTATAAAGAACGTGCAAATCATATATGCCAATCTGAGACTGATGTTTATCTGCATACAATTGATGCACGCTGCCGCAAACATCGGCAGTATATATTCTAAATATAAGCTTTAATACTTTTGTGTGCTGCTGGCATAAGCGCATTCTTTTATGTACCTTCCAGTATTACGGGACAATCTATTTATGGATTTATTCCAAAATGTTATATGTTAATTTTAGGTGATATGATGTCAGAAGAATTGAATCCTTTCAAGATAGCGCAAGAACAGCTTGACGAAGCAGCATCAGTAATGGGCTTGGACGAACAGGCACATCAAATACTCAGGGAACCTATGAGAACCCTTACAGTTACCATACCTGTGAAAATGAAAGATGGGAAAACCCGCACATTTCAGGGCTTCAGGGTGCAATACAACGATGCAAGGGGCCCTGCAAAAGGAGGCATACGCTTCCATCCGCAGGAGAGCCTTGATACCGTAAAAGCACTGTCGGCATGGATGACATGGAAGACGTCATTGGCGAACATCCCTTTCGGTGGCGCAAAAGGCGGCATAATATGCGATACTAAACAGATGAATGAGGACGAGCTGCAGGCATTATCAAGGGGGTATATACGCGCCATAGGAAAATTCATAGGTCCGAACATAGATATTCCTGCCCCCGACGTATATACTACGCCGCAGATAATGGCGTGGATGATGGACGAATACGACAACATAGTAAGGCATAATACGCCAGGCGTAATAACTGGGAAGCCTTTGGAGGTGTGGGGCTCGGAGGGCAGAAACGATTCTACGGCCATGGGTGGCTTGTTCGTGATGCGCGAAGCGGCAAAGACGCTCGGGATAGACCTTAAAACAGCCAAGATTGCAGTACAGGGGTTCGGCAATGCAGGCAAATACGCATATACTCTATCGAAGAAGCTCTTCGGGGCAAACGTAGTAGCAATAAGTGATTCAGAAGGCGCTATATACGACGACAAAGGGCTTGACCTGGCAAAGCTAGAGAAAGCAAAGAAGGATACGGGCAGCGTGCAGGGCTACGAGGGAGGCAAGAAGCTCACTAACGAGCAGCTTCTGGAGAGCGAGGTAGACATACTCATACCTGCGGCAATAGAAAACCAGATAACTGGAAAGAATGCGGACAAGATAAATGCCAAGCTGGTGCTTGAACTTGCCAATGGCCCAGTTACTCCGGATGCAGATAAAATACTGCACGAGCGCGGCATACTTGACCTCCCTGATTTCCTAGTCAATAGCGGAGGAGTGATAGGATCGTATTTCGAATGGGTGCAGAACATCAACGGCTACTACTGGTCTGCCGATGAAGTATATCAGAAGCTCGACAAGATAATAACAAAATCCTTTACGGATACCATGGCGACTAAGAAAGCATACGACGATAAGGGCACAAAGATAACGCCTAGGACTGCAGCATACATAATAGCAGTAGACAGAGTCGCAAAGGCGATGAAGACTAGGGGCTGGTATTGAAGGGATGGCAATGGCTGAAGCAAGAACTGCAGAGTTTGGCATCATAGGCGGCTCTGGGCTATACGAGATACTTGATGATCCAGAAGAGCTGGACATGGACACCGAATACGGCAAGCCGAGCGATATCATAAGCATAGGCAAGATCGGCGGAAAGGATGTGGCATTCATACCTAGGCATGGCAGGAGGCACACCATAACGCCGCAGAACATACCATATAAAGCCAACATAGAAGCCCTGAATAAGCTGGGCGTGAAACGCATAATTGCGACGTCTGCAGTTGGCTCACTCGATCCTATATTCATACCTGGGGACTTCGTCTTTCCCGACCAATTCATAAACATGGCTTCCGGGCGGCAGGACACGTATTATGATAAGGACAGGGTCGCGCATGTAAGTACGTCTGATCCATACTGCACGCAGATGGCTTCCGTAGAAGCGAAGCAGGCAGACCTTGCAAATCTCAAGTACCATGACAAGGCGACGGTCGTAGTAGTAAACGGCCCGCGCTTCTCTACGAGGGCGGAATCCACATTCTTCAATGGCATAGGCGCAAAGATAATAAATATGACCCAGTATCCAGAGGTCGCGCTTGCAAGAGAGCGCGGCATCTGCTACAGCTGCATAGCGATAATAACTGATTTTGATGCGGGTGTAGAAGAAGAATTGGGCATAAAACCAGTAGAATACAAAGACGTCAGCTCAAAATTCAAGGAGAACATGCCGAAACTGAAGTCTTTCATAAGCGCCATAATAAAGTCAACTCCCGAAGAAAAAAAGTGCTCCTGCGGCAATTCGCTTGAGAATGCGTTCGTTAATGTTTAGCGCATTTTCATTGCAATGTGCATGGTAAGATAATGAATATAACATTCAGGAGATTCATCATCCTGATCGGCATGTCGTTAATCGGACTTGCGTCTTCAATATTCGTGCTGTATAAATTTTACAGTTTGCACCAACCGCTGCCATTATGCAACATCGGCTCCGCAACCGGCAGCGGCATCGCGATTGACTGTGCGAAGGTGCTGCTCAGCCCGTATTCGAGCATCAGCATATTCGGTGTCAGCGTACACCTAGAGCTGCTTGCTGCCGTGTGGTTTATAGTAAATATACTGTTGGTTACTGTCATAACCTCTGCAAGCGAAAGTTTTTCAAAAAAAGTTCTGAAGGTGCTTTTTGGATGGAGGTTTTTCGGAATAATCCTCGTACCATATCTGATTTATTTGGAATTAGTCGTAATAAAGGCGGTATGCACCTATTGCACCATAATGCATGTAGCAATAGTAATGGATTTCATAGTGATATCCTATCTTCTGTTCTATAAAATTTAATAACGTGAGCGGGAAATCCCACTCCATTCGTGGGTGGGATGAAAGCGGATCGCAGAAATGTGTATAAATATGAATGGTAATATAACAGGCCTTCCTTATCGACTCCTTTGCATTGTCAATGTCGTGCTCGTTCGTTACTGGCGTATGCGGAAACTGCAGAAGCGCCTGAAAATATGGGACATCTTGTTATACATCCGAAAGGAGCAACATATTTAAAGGTTGCCATTCCATTTTGGAATGTGATATTATGAACACAGGTCCAGGACACGGGGATTCGGGTTAATCAGTTATTTCTCTTTTTTCTTAAGTTTTACATTT
>DAHXGO010000052.1:0-4860 GCA_027332905.1 Microcaldota archaeon
AGTCAAATTCCTTGGGTATGCCCTGCTGCGATATGTGCTTTATCCTCTCCATCGGCTTGGATTTCATCAGGTCGATTATGGCTCCATCCTCAATCTCAAACTTTCCATACACTGGATCTGATATATGCATAGAATCAGTAGATACTTAACCAATTGATAGATATAAAATACCCTAGCAAATAGTATAAAAAGAAACGGGCTATGCAAATGCATAGCCCTCAAAATCCATTCACGGGAAGTACGTGCTGAATGCGCCAAGATGCTCGTAGAATCCCATGTATCCTATAAGCAATGCAAAGAGCATCACTACCACGAGCAGGAACACTTCGAAGTAGTACACATACCTGTTCGAGCCCTTTGGCTTAAGATACAGTATCGGCGAGAATATCGCTGCGAGCATGCTGAATGCATAAAGCCCTGTCGCTGTCAGCCAGTCGTTTCCTGTTTCCATATGGAACTGCGTTATCCCAATCATACCTACAAGCAGGTATATGCCCAGGAGGAATCCCAGGAGCGAGAGCGCCTTAACGTCCATGCCCTTGCTTATCATGTATGAGCCGGCTATCATCAGCAGGCCAAGCACCAGCAACGGGTCCCCGAACAGCATGTTGTAGGATCCCGGAAGGGGCCATGTGAACGACATCAGGAAGCCGCTTACCGCATTGAACAAACCGAGAATGAACGCTGGCACCACCAGCGAGCTTATGTCTTTCTTGCCGCTGCCCACCCTAAAGTAATACAAGGCGAGAAGCAGGGCGCTCATGCCTAAGCTCAGCAGCATCACTGTGAGCGGGTCTATGAAAGTTGCCATTCCACCACTTTACATACATTGTATATTTCACCCATCAATCGTAAAGTATTTAAGTGTGCGCCCTCATCAGAAAGCTGTATCTGGCATGCACGTATGCCTTTATCCATGCAACATAGAACCCGCACCGCTTGCGTGTGCGCATATCACTTGCAAAAGCAGCGGCCATCTGCCCATGATAAGCAGTTGATAGTATGAAAAAGATAATATTCTTCGACGGCGACGGGACTCTTTGGTACCCGAGGAAGACAAAGTTCAGCGCGCCTCCATGGATCATTTATGAAAAGGACGGAGACATGCACGCGGAGATGAAGCGCCAGATGCTGATGCCAAACGTGAAGGAGACGCTCAGAAGCCTGAAGAAAAGAGGAATAAGGCTTGCCATAATATCCACGCAGCCAGACAGGACTAAAGCAGAAAGGGATGCGAGGCTGCACACGAAGCTGAAGCATTTCGGCATAGCGCAGTTCTTCGACTATGTCGAGGCGTCAAAAGTCGTTGCGCACCATAAAAAGCCGGATAGCAAGGACAACGAGATACTGAAGATACTGAAGAAGGCGCATCTGCCCAAGTCCTCGGCATTGATGGTCGGCGACCAGTACGGGGGCGACTATGTCCCGGCAAAGAAGGCCGGCATATCGGCAGTAATGATAGACGGCTTCACATACGAGAGGAAGGACCTCCGCCATTTAAGGGTGCGCAGGAAGATCACCGACATAGGCGGAATATTCAAGTACCTTTGAAAACGGGCATAAGAAAGCCCAAAAGGCACTGGATTTAAAAACCTAGCATACAATCTATTAAAGGCATAAAGGTGAGACCATGGAAGCATATTGTATGAAATGCAAGCAGAAGAGGGAGATGAAGGATGCTAAAGAGGTAACCATGAAGAACGGCAAGAAGGCGTTCGAAGGCGTGTGCCCCGTGTGCGGCACCAAGATGTTCAAGATAGGCGGCAAGTGAGTATTGAAGGGCGCTTGCCCTTCTCCCTATTTATGCTGACTGCAGTTGCAAAGCAACATTTTCACAAATTCCCTTTTCCTAGAAGGCTGGGGGGTTGACCAGCTCAAAGCGATGTATACTTAGCAAAGTGAGGGAAACCCTGCAGAATTCATTAGTTGGAGGATGTCAGTCTTTGAACCGCGCAAGCAACAACGAGTTGGAGACTACAGTCACAGAGCTGAATGCCATTGCCAAAGCGGCGAGCATGGGTAAGAGATTGTACATGCTTATTGAAAAAACAGGTATAAGCGCGCCAGCTGCAATCGGGATTAGTACTATATTGTAGCCAAAGGCCCAGAAAAGATTCTGCCTTATCTTTGACATAGTCCTCTTCCCTAGCCGGAGGGCCACGAACGCGTCGTAGACGCTGCTTTTTATCAAGATAATACTGCCTGCCTGTATTGCAACATCGGTGCCTGCTCCTATGGCTATTCCAACATCGGCCTTTGTCAGCGCTGGTGCATCGTTAACGCCATCGCCGATCATGGCGACCACACTGCCTTCCCTCTGCAGATCCGCTATCTTGTCCAGCTTGTCCTTGGGCTTTGCCTGGTACATCACGTGCTCTATGCCCAAGCTCTTCGCAACCGCATCTGCGGTCTTCTGATTATCGCCAGTTATGAGCCATACACTGTACCCTCCATTCTTAAACAAATCTATCGCCTTCCTGCTGTCCTCCTTGAGCGCGTCCGCTATTGCTATAAGACCGATTGCCTTTTCATCCTCCCCTATTATGAGTGCTGTTTTGCCTTCCGACTCGAACTCCTGCAGCGTTGCGTCAAGACTTGAAAGTTGCATATTACCAAATAGGTCCCTGTTGCCAACAATTATTTTCTTATCGCTTTTAGTAAGCGCAGTTACCCCGCTGCCCTGGGCATAAGCAAACTTCTTTGGAAACTCGCTCTTGATCTTCATGCTCTGCGCCTTCGAGACAATGGCCTTCCCAATGACGTGTTCCGAATTCGCCTCTGCTATGGCAGCGAGCCTTAGAACCTCCATCCTATCATATCCTGCAGCTGCGACTATGTCGGTAACTTCCGGCGTTCCTTTTGTAAGCGTGCCTGTCTTATCCAGCACAACCGCAGTGACTTTGCTTGCCCTCTGCAGGCTTTCGCCGCTTTTGATGAGTATCCCGGCTTTCGCCGCCCTGCCCGAGGAAACTAGCAATGCAGCTGGCGTTGCTATACCCAGAGCGCACGGGCATGCGATTATCAGCACGCTGACAAATATCAGGATCGCGGTGTTTACACCTACACCCCAAAAAAGGTACCAGTACAATGACGCCAAAATGCCCACGAGCACCACTACGGGCACAAAATACGATGAGACCTTATCAGCAAGCTTCTGTATCGGCACCTTACTTGATGCGGCATCCTTGACTATCTTTATTATCTGCGCAAGTGCAGTGTCTTCGCCTACCTTTGTAGCCTTGACCTTCAGCGAGCTTGTCAAATTTACGGTGCCCCCTATGGCCTTGTCTCCTGCCTTCTTAGCCAGTGGCATGCTCTCCCCTGTGATCAACGATTCATCAACCGCACTTTCACCCTCTAAGACCACCGAATCAGTAGGTATCTTCTCCCCCGGCTTTATTAGCAGAATATATCCCTCCTTAACCTGCTCTACGGGGGTGTCTATTACTCTATCACCTTCAATCCTATGTGCTATCTTTGGCTGCAACGCTATTAATGCCGAAACTGCAACCGATGCCCTTGATTCCGCGAGCCTCTGCATATATGTTCCGGTGAGTATCAGGGAGATTATAATTGTGGAGGTATCAAAGTATACTCCTCCAGCGGGGAAGATTGATGGGAACAGCGTAACCACTGCGCTGTAAGCCCACGCTGCGCTTGTACCTATTGCAATCAGCGTATCCATGTTGGCAGACCTGTTCTTTATCGCATCCGCGATGCCGGCGTAGAACCTCTGCCCAGCGTAGAACTGCACTATGCTTGCCAGAACCAACATTATGTAGTTGCCAAATCCAAGGCGCAGAACGTAAGTAAGTACTGCAACTGCAATAGTGAGGGGCCATGAAACCATCAGTGCAATCTTTAGGTTCCTGAGCTCCTTCTCAGGCCTCTCGAACTGAAGCTTGCAGTTTGCGCTACAGAAATAATACTTCCTGCCTTCCATTTCGGTAGTCAACGTCGAGCTTTTTTCATCAACATACATGCCGCATACAGGGTCAGTTGCCATAATCTTACCTTTTCTTGCCGGCTTCAACGGAATGCCGTGCTATTTCCACCCTGCGGCTGTCGTGTATAGAGCACCACCTCTGGCCTTCGCTGGCTAATTCTTTGCTTCTGAAATGCAATCTGCGTACGATGCAGTTGTATCCCATGCTTAACCCTTCACGTAGCTCTCTGGCTGTTTATCGAAGTTCTGTTTGCAGTTAGCAGAGCAAAAAACATAGGTCTTGCCCTTATAGCTGCTCTTAAACTTGGAGTCCTCGCCTACATCCATTCCACATACAGGATCTTTCATTTTTCCACCTTTTATCTATCCTTGTCAATATTATTTGGCATTCATTGCCCTGTAGCCCTTAGCACAGTTCTCGCAACAGAAGGTCAAATATCTTCCGCCAATTTTATCTTTGTAGCCTCCTTTGTATATTTCACAGTTGCAATGCGCACACACAGTTAGCTTCGGTTTTATTGCAATCTCAAACATATCTCCGAACTTATTTGTGAGCCTTGTCACAAACTTCCTGCCTTCCGGAGTCAGATAGTAAGCCTGTTTGTCCCTCTCAGCCCTGCCCTTAGTTTCAACATAACCATACTTCTTGAGTTGCTTCAAGAACGGATATACCTGTCCCGGACTGGCCTTCTTTCCCGTCCTCCTCTCTACTTCCTTCATTATTTCGTAGCCGTAATGTTCCTTCTCACTGAGCAAAAGGACGGCGAAGAGCTTCACTATATTCTTTACCTCAATGTCGGGCATCACAGTCACTATATATCACATTATGACATATATAAATATGTTATGTTGCTGCGCTAGGAATGCATTACAGAATCCATAGCAGAAAGCCTCTCTGCCTTAAGTTCTTATAT
>DAHXGO010000053.1:0-4851 GCA_027332905.1 Microcaldota archaeon
AATTATATTTGAAAGATTCACTTTGGGCAACAGGGCAGCCCCTCCGGACATGACTCCTTCGTACCCTAAATGCAAATCAGCTACTGCAAGCGCGTTTATGCTTTTCACGTATGCTATTGGCATCCCGTCCAAAAGCTCTACATCATCAGTAAGCATCATTTACTTACCCAAACCTATGCTTTTCATGACCAATCCATGGAGGTATTTCAAATAAGCCTGCCTGTCTTTCATAAGCACTACATCGGCATGCCCGAAAGTGAACAGCGCATGTGCGAAAGGCGAAGGCGAGCCTGTTTTTATGATCTCGTATTTTATGGCGCCTGATTTTATCCTGCCTAACACCTCCTTTGTCCTTTCCAGATCCATTACGTCGTCGAATATCTCCCTATAAGTTTCTTTTAGAACCGGAAAGTCGGGATCCATCTCCTCTACTGCCTTGAGCAGTATCTGCGCATTCACCTGCTGCCTCCCTACTGGCTGCTTCCATCCTCTGTAATTCCTTAATATCATAAAGCTCCTTCCTGCAACATGCCTGAAGCGCCTCTTCATAAGTTCCGTTTTGCGTATGTTCTCTTTTAGCAAGAGTTCAATGTCGTCATCCAAGAGCTTTGATATTGCATCGCGTATGGTCTTGTCTGATAATTTTACTGATTTTCCAACTGAAAGTATGAATCCATTGTCATTCACCATTATGGATATGTCCTCATCAAGCATCCTCCCAACTTCGATGGCGGCCAGCCTTGACAGTGCGTCATTAATCCTCCTGCCAAATAGCGAATGGAATACGATGCTATTGGCATCTGCATTTTCCATATCTGCTCTTTCTATTACTATGAACCTATTGCTTGGTATTGCCCCTGCGAAAAGTGCCTGTTCGGCGAAATAGCTGAATATCGCATGTTTGGCGTTTGAATCTATCGGATAAAGGCTCAGGAAATCGGAGACATCCTTAGGTATCTTGCCGCTTTTCAGTGCCTTGTATACTCCGTCTTTTGCCCTTCTATTTGCGCTGTTCCTTTTTTTCCCAGTGTGCTCCAAAACCATGCCCGACATCTTCGCCCTAAATTCACCTATCTCGTTTGCCAGCTCATAGCTTAACGGCAGCTGCTCTGAGAACCATGGCGGTATGGTCGGCGCATTTGTATGTGCCTCTGAAACATAGCATTTGGTGCCCCTTGCGTATTCAAATCTGTAAAGCCTGCCGCCCAATGAGAAGATATCGCCTGGCTTAAGCCTTGTAAGGAATTCCTCTTCTATATTGCCTATCCAGGCCTTTGAAGACGAGAGCAATACGTTCACCGCAACCTCATCGGGTATCGTGCCAAGGTTCAGCATATATATGGGCTTGGCATACATCCCGCGCTTTCCAAATGCGCCCTCGCTTTCGTCATACCATATCTTGCCGTATACGTGCCTGCTCTCCAATCCTACGTATTTTCCTGACAAATAATCCAGAAGGCTCAAGAAGTCGTGCTTTTTCAAGCCCGAATACGCATAACTTGACCTTACGACTCCATATGCCTCATCGACGTTCCATTTTTTGTTCAGCGACATGCCGACTATATGCTGCGCCAGCACATCCAACGCATTCATCGGCACCGTAAACGAATCAAGGTGCTTCTTTAGGGCAGCATCAAGCATGACTGTGCATTCCACAAGATCGTCCCTATTAAGCACTATCATCTCTCCCCTTGCCTTTGCCCTGAAGGAATGGCCTGCCCTGCCTATCCTCTGTATTGCCCTAGTGACGCTCTTTGGCGAGCCAAGCTGTATGACGTTCTCTATTGTTCCTATATCTACGCCGAGTTCCAGGCTTGTCGACGACACTGCGCACTTTAGCGAACCCTTCTTGAGCAGGTCTTCAACATCCAGCCTTGAATCTCTCGATAGCGAACTATGGTGTGCAGCTATATCTTCACCGTACTTAAACCTCCTCTTAAGGTTGAATACGACGCGTTCAGTGCCGCTTCTGGTATTGGTAAATATGAGCGTGGTCTTGCTCGCCTTTATTATATCGTTTATCTCCTTATACATGGAGTCCTCTATTTTTTCATTGCTTGAATTTATCATGTCCTTAACCGGACTCATGGCCTTTACGTCAAGCTCCTTGCTCCATGAGGCATCCACTATCAGGCAGTCTTTCGGCTTTCCATCCCCGAATCCAACCAAGAATTTTGCCGCCTCTTCCATAGGGTATAGCGTAGCGCCTAACCCTATTCGGGTAATCTCGTTTTTCACCATGTTTTGGAGCCTTTCAACCGAAAGGGAAAGGTGGACGCCGCGCTTGTTGTTTGCCAGTTCGTGTATCTCGTCTATTACGATATATTCAAGATCTTTCATGTTTTCCATAAACTTTTCTGAGTTTATTAGTATGGCCAAGCTTTCAGGCGTGGTTATAAGTATATTGGGAGGCTTGGAAAGCTGTTGCCTTCTCTCCTTTTGGCTTGTGTCTCCAGTTCTTACGCCTATTGTTACCTCAGCCATATTGCCCTTTATTATGTCAATGCCCTTATCCTTTTTTATAGCCTTATATATCTCTTCAAGGGGCTTGCCCAGATTCCTATATATATCATTGTTCAGGGACCTAAGCGGCGATACATATATGCAGTATATCTTGCGCTCCAACTTGCCTTCCAATGATTTGTTAAATAAGGAGTTGAGTATCGATAGGAATGCAGACATCGTCTTACCGCTGCCTGTTGGAGCTGCGATAAGGATATTCTTTTTCTTGCTGATAAGCTTAAAACTGTATCTCTGCGGAGGCGTAAGCTCGCTGAAGTTTTTGGTAAACCACTCCCTCACGTAGCTGTTCAGCACATCTAAGCTATCCGAATTGCTGAACGGCTTGTCGACGAATTCTATCATATCGCACACCTGCAGAACTAGGTTATGGTATATGCGCCTGCAATATTAATAATCATGCATTGAAGAGTTTGAAGCAAAGTAAAAATAAAGAAGAAGAAAAGAAGCAGAATAAAAAGGGATTATGCATATATCGATTTATATTCTGCATTGGTGTCGTCTATTATGTGGATGCATTCGCCTTCGCACTGTATCAGGCATGCCTGGCATAATATGCAAGCTTCGCCGTTTACGCCTGCCGATATGCCTCCGCTGGTGCCGTCGTTTGCCTCTGCAAAATGCTTGTGTCCATCATTGACATCCTTCCATTTTGCAAGCACCTCTGGGTTGCTCTCCCCTGTCCACTTCATGTTATCGGGTGCGGTATCTGTATTGACCTCATCCGGCTTGCTTCTGTCCTTCATCTCGAAAACAGCTACCGGGCATACGTCCTTGCAATGCTGGCATCCTGTGCACAATGGCTTGTCTACGTAAACTTTCATATTACCACTCCAATATAAACTGCTATTGTAAATCTGAACAAAATATTATATATTGCATATATGAAAAACTTCACAGCGCCTACAATCATTTTACTTCAGCTATATTGGAAGCCTTAAGGTTCTTCATCTTCAGTGTGCTTGAAAGCGCCCCAGATACCGCCATAAGCGTATTGAATTTGGTCCTGGTCCTTCCCCTTGAGAAACTCCATATGTCCTTAACTCCAGCCAGTTCGAGCATCATCCTCACCGGCCTGCTTGCAGCTATGCCAAGGCCTCTCGGCGCGGGCTTAAGTATTACCTCTACGCTTCCGCATTTTCCCTGGACTGTGAATGGAAGGCTGTGCCCTTTGCCGCATGTGCACTGCCACGATCCGCACCCAAATATTATGGGCATTATGTTCATTTTCGCATTCTTTATGGAGCTGTCTATGGCTGCCTTGACCTCTACGTCCTTGGCTATGCCTACGCCTACGTGGCCGTTGCTGTCCCCTACTATAGATGTTACCCTGTACTTCTGCTTCCTGTTGTTTCTTGTCATCCTCTGTACGCTTTTTATCTCTATAACCTCGCTTTTCATGCCAGGCAGCAGCGCTTCTACTATGCCGACCTCTTCAATATTCTTGCCCATGCTGAATATCTGCTCTACTGAGGTCACACTCCTATCCTTGACCATCTTGCCGACCAGCGTAACCGGCTCCCAGCCATTCACATCGAATGCCTGTGCTTCGTTGTTGTAGCGTCTGCTTTTAAAGTTTGCCAAATAATCACTCGTTTATAATCTTTTTCTTAACAGAATCAAATATCTCGTCCAGTTTAGATACGTCGAACTTGGCCGTCGCATAACTGCTGAATTGCACTTTGTTTTCCTTATCTGCCTTTGCATATTCGGATATGTGCTTGCCATTCAGCCTATCCTCATTGAACTCTATATTCTCCTTAAGCTTCAATCCGTTGTCCTTGCATCCCTTCGCTGCTGCAAATATGACGTTGTACTTGACCGGCTTGTAAACTCCCATATCAAGCACTACCTCGCCTACATTCTTGTCCTTGGCTTTTTTTGCAAGCAATGCTCCAGTCAGGTATGCTGTTGGTATGTTGCTATGCGGCATCCACTCAAATTTTTTCAGTTCGCTGGAATTCGCGTTTGCTATGATGTAATCCCCGTCCTTCTTGTATCCCACCAACTGTGCTATTATGCTCTTATTGGTTTTCCTAACTACCAATCTGGTGAGCCCGCTCTTCAATAAGGCTAGCCTCTTGTCGTAATTGGTCAATGCGCTTGCGCGCCTCCTGTTTATCTTGCTGTACATCAATATCACATATGCTTTAGCTTCTTGAACAGCTCATCGCCTATTTGAACTCCCTTCCCCTTCATATGGTTTATCAGCGATGCCTTGTTCTGGAATGTGCCTCCTTTCACTAGGGCGTAGAACTCCTTGAACAGCTCGTTGTCTATGGCTTTGGTGGCCTTGAGCTCCTTTATTATCCTGCGCTGCGCCCTTATCTT
>DAHXGO010000054.1:0-4809 GCA_027332905.1 Microcaldota archaeon
TAAATTCTAAATATCTTGCCTTTTGCAAGGGATTTGCGCGTGATCCGATCAAGCCGGGTCTTTCCGCAGCCCGGCCTTATCTGAAATGCCCGTACTGACTCATTTCTTCGTTATGTTCTTGAAAATCTCCTTGCTTTCCGGCACCCTGCTAATGCTGTTCGGATTTACCTTTGTAGGATACACATTCGAATTGAACGATATGCTAGACGAATATCCCACTCCAAACATGCCGTCTTCTGCTGGAAATTTAGATTCATTTGTATTCTCGCTTATGCTCAGATTTAGCCTGCCCTTTATCCCTGCGCCATATTCCTTCTCTACGTTGCTTATTGCAATGTCCGACTTGCTGACAACCTTAACGAAAGATTCTATACTCTTTTTCGCTATATTGCTCCAATTTATCTCTGGGTGCATTTTTATTACGGCATACAGATCTTCAGGTATTGCAAGGGTTATATTCTTCGCCATATTCACACCAATATGCTTACAGAGGTAAAGATATTTATAGTTTTGCACATATTACACAGATTCTTGTGTAAAATATAAATATGAAACACATAAATATCTTTTAAGGTGCTAGCATGTAATTTATGGCAGAAAGTCTTACACAACGAAGATATGACTACCCAAAGGCAGTTGTAAATATTGATTACTCCGAATTGGATAGGACTGCTTATGATAGTCTCAAACCCCAAACTTTTGAAGAGTACACTAAACTTGCATTGAAAAATGCACATTGCGTATCTTACCCCTATACTAACGAGTGCGTGCGTGACGGCGAGTTCTCAAAAATAGAAAATAAATCAAAATTCACCTTTATAGTTGGGGGAGGACTGGCTTTGAATTTGATATCTGAACTTTTGCCGAAGAATCATTTCGAATCACTTACAGGCATAGATGTATCTTATGCCCAGCTGTTGAACTTCAAACATCTATGCGCGCTGCAGAGAAAAGCGGCAGAAAACAATCTTAAGGTATTCCTCAGGCGCAATGTCAAATTGTCGAAGACATTGGCAAATTCTACCCACATAAAGTTAGAAGATGTGGTTGTTGATGGCAGCATGTTTGGATTGGATGAGAACATCAGCATAGAACCGCAAAAAAGACGCGGATTTTCAAAATTTCTGATACCTGCATTGAAATTCAACGATATACCTATAATGAATCTTTACGCAAAGGACGTTTATAAGTATTTGGCTGAGGTTACAGCTGAAAACGCGCCAGACTTGATATATCTTTCTAATGTCTTCCAGTGGATGGACAATAATTCAGTTAGGGGAATTCTTTCACTTATCTTAAAAGACGCGAAGTTCGTCGAAGGCACCACACTCATATTAGACAGGCAGACAACAACCAGCGATGGTAATGCAATTGCAGTGAAGAAAGGTTCGTCATTTGAATTGCTTTGACATCAATGTTGGCAATCAAGCGTCAGGTTTTTATACCTCGAATGATAAAAACCCTTATCAAAAGAAAAAGGAGTGTTTGCATTGAATATAGAAGAGATTATGGCATTGGCCAAGCGCAAAGGGATATTTGCGCCAACCGCCGAGATATATGGAGGTGCAGCCGGATTATATGACTATGGCCATATAGGGGCTGCCATCAAAAGGAGGTTCGAGTCGGTATGGATGGCTTACTTTGTAGAACGCATGGAGAATTATTATATGATAGACGGATCTACGGTATTGCCTGAAAAGCCATTGGTTGCATCTGGCCATGCAGCACTGTTCAATGACATACTTGTAGGGTGCACCAAATGCAACACGTATTTCAGGGCTGATGTGCTATTGAAGGATTCTGGCATAGATGTATCCGAAGGAGCTAGCGCTGCGGAGTTGGATGAAACTATATCAAGGAATAAGGTGATCTGCCCTAAATGCAGGGGGTCGTTTGGAAAGGCAAGGGCATTCAACATGATGTTCGATCTTTATTTGGGGCCCGAAAGGAATGAAAAGGCGTACCTTAGGCCTGAAACTGCACAGTCGGTATATCTTAATTTTTTCAGGGAGTTCTCCATATCAAAAAAGAAACTTCCGCTTGGGCTTGCAATAGTGGGCAAGGCATACAGGAATGAGATATCTCCAAGGCAAGGGTTATATAGGTTAAGGGAGCTCACACAGGCAGAACTCCAGATATTTTTTGACCCGGACAACTGGACCCTAGGATTAGAAGGCATGCGTGACATGAAACTCAATGTAGCCATGTATGCAAACGGGGGCAAACAGGAGAACATATCAATCAAGGATATGGTTGAGAGGTACAGCATACCGCAGTTTTATGCATTCCACATGGGCTTAATAAACACATTCTACACTGATGTAATAGGTATAAACAGCGAACGCATAAGGTTCTATGAAAAAGGAGGCAATGAAAAAGCATTTTACAACAAGCTGCACATGGACATAGAAGTTGATGTCGAGAGTTGGGGCGGCTTTAAGGAAGTTGGAGGCTTGCACTATAGGACGGATTATGACTTGAAAGCACACTCCAAGGGTTCAGGGCAAGACCTATCAGTGATGGTAGGAGACAAGAGGTTGGTGCCCAACGTATTGGAATTAAGCTTTGGCGTAGATAGAAACGTATGGATGATGATAGATTGCTTATATGAAAAAACCGAAGCACGCTCGATATTGAAGCTGCCCAAATTTCTAGCTCCGATAATAGCCGGGATTTTCCCGTTGCAGCATGAAGAGGCGCTGGTTCACAAGGCGCGTGAGGTGTATTTGTCGCTTAAACCGATCCTGAATGTAGAATTTGACATGTCCGGATCGATAGGCAGGCGATATGCAAGGATGGATGAGGTAGGAACCCCTTTCTGCATAACCATAGATTATGATACGG
Organism: Microcaldota archaeon; assembly: GCA_027332905.1. Taxonomy (GTDB): domain Archaea; phylum Micrarchaeota; class Micrarchaeia; order Micrarchaeales; family Micrarchaeaceae; genus JAMCYW01. The sequence goes on from DAHXGO010000054.1 coordinate 2,845, forward strand.
TCGACAAGGACTCCGAGAGGTATGATACAGTAACATTGAGGGATATGGAAGACAAAAGCCAAACCCGCATGAAGATAAGCGATATTGCAGCGGCGCTATTGCAGGCGTCACGATTTGACCCGTCAAAATTCAGCAACATATCAAATTATGTGCCATATGCAGATGATGATTAAATGTCTTATGATGAAATATTTGCAAGTAAGATAAAGGTCACTGATTTCAGCCTTAAGCATACGTTTGAAAGCGCACAGCCATTGACGTTCTACGGCCATTATAACAATGCCAGCAATACGCTCACATATGCTGACGGGCAGCATATGCTTAATGTAGGCTTCGAAGGAAATGCAGAGGAGGGGCAGATTGTAGTTGCAAGCAGGTATGCCAATGCGATTGAAGACGTCAAAAAAAGGTTCCGATTGGAGGACGACATAAAGGATATGTACGCATCAGTATCGACTGATGCGTTTATGCGGAAGGCCATAGGGAGATACCGTGGCATGCGTGTAACGCTTAATGATCCATGGGAGACCACATTATGCTTTATAATTTCACAATTCAATAATGTAAAAAGGATACGCGGAATCGTGCTTAACCTGATTAGAGCCTTTGGATCAGACATAAAGGATGATAATGATAGGATTATAGGCAGGTCATTCCCGAAGAGCGCCGACTTGCTTAAAGTTACAGAATCGGATTTTAAAAAGATAGGCGCAGGATTCAGGGCCAGATATTTAGCAGGAGCGGCAGAATACTGCACATATAACCTTGATTTATACAAGCTTAATCCCGATGATTACGGGGGGCTTAAATCCGAATTGACAGGAATAAAAGGAGTGGGGGATAAGGTCGCCGATTGCATAGCATTAATGGGATACGGAAATATGCATGCTTTCCCGGTAGATGTCTGGGTAAAGAGAACGCTTGAAAAATTTTATTTCAAAGGCAGAAAAAAATCGGTTAAAGAATTGCATGCTTTTGCCGAAAAAAGGTGGGGCAAGTATGCGGGCTTTGCACAGCAATACCTTTTTTATCAGGGCATGAATATATAGCGTATATTGTGATATTATGGATGGCCTTACAGATGATATTGAGAGTATAGGAAGCCACTTGGTTAAGAAGCAGGAGAACTTTGATAAAGTTGCAAAATTATCGCGGGATATAATAAGGAATTCCGGAAAAATGATAACGATGCTGCACAACGGGAAGATCGCAGATGCATCCCAGATAGGGTCGCAACTGCATGATGAGGTAATTGAACTAAAGCGCATAGACGCAGGGATGGAATATTACTCCTTGCAGGCATATCAGGAGTATGCCGAAGCCGTAATTTTTTCCTCGATCAAAAACGATGGAGTTATATTGCGCATGAACGACACGGGCGTTTCCGAGGATGCTTATATCTTAGGGCTCCTGGACGTTGTCGGGGAGCTAAAACGGGAGATCTTTGAAGCACTTAGGGAGCACAAAATTGATTTGGCAAATAAATTTTTTGACAGCATGAAGGAGATATATGATACAACAAGGAGCCTTAGGTTTGCTGAAGCCACACTTCAAGGACTCAGGAAAAAGCAGGATGTGGCGAGGATACAAATAGAGAATGCAGGTAATGAAATATTATATTTCAATGCCGCTAGAAATGGTTAATTCTTAAATAATAACGTATGCCCTTTTTCCCTGGCGTTTACTGGCCATCCCAATTTTGACGCTTCTTTGAATATTAGTTTGCTTGTTGCAACAGAATCCATCTTCTTTGACACTGCTTCAACGCTTTTTTTTGATATTATCATACTTATTATCTCTTCGTCTGCCTTACTCTTCTCAATTGCGCTCTTAAGTGAATTTATGTTGCTCGAATATCGATTGTTAACGTATTTGCTTACAGCTGATTGCGTGATGCCCAAGTACCGCGCAATTTCGAACTGGGTAAAACCGTAATTTGAAATCAATTGTTCGGCTATCGCGGCA
>DAHXGO010000055.1:0-4621 GCA_027332905.1 Microcaldota archaeon
AGAGCATAATCGAACTTGCAAGAGAGATAGAGGCCTTGCATAAAAAAATACTTGACAACACCATATCAATAGATGAGATGAGCGACAGCACATTCACGATAACCAACATAGGGAGTCTTGGGGGCGGGTTCCTTTCCGTGCCTATGATAAATTACCCTAATGTTGCAATCCTTGGCGTGCACCTGATAAGGCAGATGCCTATAGTTGAAGACAATGAGATAAGGATAGGAAGGATTTTACCATTCACGCTGACATTCGACCATAGAGTGGTTGACGGTGCAGAAGCCGTGAAGTTCGGCAACGCTTTTAAGAAATATATAGAGGATCCAGAATTCCTCGAGATGCTTTAGAGGTAACATTATGGTCATGGGTGAACTTCCCGAAAATGTAGATATTGCGGTAGTCGGAGGAGGGGTTGGAGGATACGTAGCTGCCATAAGGGCAGCGGAGCTCGGGATGAGCGTAGCGCTTGTCGAAAAAGAGAAGCTTGGAGGGCATTGCCTAAACTATGCCTGCATACCATCGAAAACCCTTATACATATTTCAAATATACTAGAAGAAATAAAAGATTCGGAAAAGTTCGGCATCCACGTAGACAACGCCACAGTTGACGCAAAGAAGATGTACGATTGGAGAATGAATGTTTCAAAGAAATTGGAAGAAGGGGTTGCATTCCTGTGCAAAGCACATAAAATAGACGTGTTCAAAGCTGCGGCAGCATTCATTGGCCCAAACGCCCTGCAGCTTACGGATGGCATAACGCTCAATTTCAAAAAGGCGATAATAGCTACAGGATCTACGCCTATCGAACTGAAAGGTTTTGAATTCAACGACCGTATAATAGATTACAAAAAGGCATTGATGCTCGATTACATGCCAGAAAGCATGGCGATAATAGGCGCAGGATATGTCGCAGTTGAGATAGGCACACTCTATGCGAAACTTGGAACTAAAGTTGCCATAATAGCCAGATCCGATGTCCTGTCAAGATTCGACAGGGATGCAGTCAACCTTGTCAAAAAACGCATGGATAGCCTAGGGATAGCGGTGCACGCGAACGCATCCCCTGTTTCATACTCGGATAAAAAAATCACGCTCAGCGATGGCAGTGCAATAGATGCTGAGATAGTTGTTGTTGCAATAGGGCTTAGGCCGTATACCGATAACTTAGGCATTGAGAAGACATCTGCAAAGCTTAACGAAAAAGGATTTGTAGTTGTAGACAAGAGATTGGCGACTGATGACAAAAACATCTTTGCGGTGGGCGATGTAATCGGCGAACCGATGCTCGCACACAAAGCGATAAGGCAGGGCATCATAGCTGCCGAGTCTGCTTACGGAATGCCGACGGAATACGACAACATTGTAGTTCCATCGGTCATATTTTCAGACCCCGAAATCGCAATGTCAGGCAGCATTGAAGAAAAGGCAGGCATAACTGTAACAAAATTTCCGCTAAGCGCCCTAGGCAGGGGAATCGCGCTGGACAATACTAATGGCTTCGTAAAAATAGCAAGCAATCAAGACGGATTAATAGAGGGCATAGAAATAGTCGCGCCTGACGCGAACGCGATGATAGCAGAAGCGGCGCTGGCTATAGAGATGGGCGCTTATCTTGATGACATTGCGAATACCATACACCCACATCCAACGTTCAGCGAGGCAGTTCAGGAGGCCGCCGAGGCTGCGCTGGGAAGGCCAGTGCATTTCTTCTACGGAAAATAGGAACGCATAAAAATTTTCATAGAATATGATAACTTGATTGCATTGGCTATAATAAAATCTAGAATTGAACGCAGGCGTAAATTCAAGTCCCAGTCCGCAATGGAATACCTGATGACATACGGCTGGGCGATACTCATTATTGCAGTGGTTCTCGCGTCGTTCTACGAATTGGGCGTTTTCAACCCATACACTTTCGCAGCAAAGGCGCAGCCTGGCTCGTGCAGCGTCTACAGGCCTGACGGCGCAGGAACTAACAATTTCATTTCGCTTTTGGGGCCATGCACCAACGAGATACCGCAGTATGCGGCGCAGTTTAACGGGCAGAACAGCAACGTTTCAACCTCTCTGCCTACCACTGCCGTTGAGTCGGTCAGCATAAATGTATGGGCATATATACCCTCAGTATCTGATCATGGTGCCTTTGTGAAGCTAGGGCCCGGGTCTGATGGAGGGTATGGAATAGGGGTGGGCGGAGACAACTGGGACAGCTCAGGTAATCAGCTATGGGCGCTGTTCGAGGCAATTAGGTGGATAGATTGTGGGACAAATATCGGGACAGGCTGGCATTTTATTACACTTGTACTGAATAGCAGCGGGGTACCGAGCTGCTATCTCGATGGCAGATTCATAACTTCGGTTAACGGTGCAGGTGCTGAACCGCCAACAAGCGCATTGTATATCGGGTCTGATGGGGCAATACTCTCAAGATTTTTTACAGGGGATTTAGCCAATGTCCAAATCTACAACACCGCTCTTTCACAGCCAGATATTCAAGCTCTTTATAAAGAAGGCATCGGCGGAGTTCCTATCGACCTAAACAACCTTGTAGGGTGGTGGCCGCTCAACGGCAACGCGAACGACTATAGCGGCAACGGCAACAACGGAAATGCCATCAACGTTTCCTTCACAGGCGGATGGTATAAGGGATACACCGCTCCGTAAATTAATCCGTTGCGCGTGCATTTTTCCAGCAAACCTGCAACATGGGGCGGGCTAGAGAAAGGAAAGCTATGAATAACTGTGAATTCACATATATTATGTGATTTCATGCCAAACATAACCATATCGGTTTCGGAACAGCTATACAAGACAATAAAGCAGCATAAGCAGATAAGATGGAGCGAAGTTGCTAGGAGAGCGATGGAGATCTATGCGCAGAAGCTTGCCATGCTCGATAAACTAACGGCGAAATCAGAGCTTACGGAAGAGGAAGCTATAAGCATAGGCAAGAAGATAAAGAAGGGCATAGCAAGAAGGCATGGCCTATGAAGATCGTTGTAGATGCCAATGTCATCATAGCAGCTGCTATCACCCGAGGACCTGATCCTAGAAAAGATAGATGCGTATAGTGATCGGAAGGCTTACAAAGACCTATATGATATAACCATACTTTTGAATAGCGTAAAGAACCCTAACAAAATTAAAAAGGCGCTCGCAGAATTTGCCAAAGATGTCCCAACACCTGATGAGAGCGTTCAAAGTCTCACTGAATTCAAGGCAACTGTCTATGCAGGTGTTGTGCCAGCATACACAAAAATGGCTGACTTCATTAAAAGATGGTTGGCATGAGATATACAAAAATTTTCCTTAAGTATTTCGAGAAATTTCCAGCGTTTACTGTGAAAGATGTCAAGTTATTCCTGCGAAAGAATGGGGCAGACAGAGGCTACTACAAAGTCTTCATGCATAATATGATAAAAAGTGGGAGGGCATTTACCGTTAGAAGAGGGTACTATACACTTCATGATGATCCGATGATAGCAGGCTTTGCATTCTCGCCATTCTATTATGGCATGGAAACTTCGCTCACCTATTATAAACTGTGGGATTACATGACGCCCATAAGCATAATAACAACTAACAGGATTAGAAGGGGCAATATAGAATTATTCGGAAGAAATGCAAGCATAAGAAAAGTGCAAAAGGACAAATTTTTTGGATATTCGATGATCCAGTAAAAGGATACGTACATACCTATGGCAGATGTTGAAAAGACGTTGATTGACTCTGTATATTTTCACGCGCGCTTCAGTAAACCAGTTTATGCCGCAATGGTAAAAAAGATTGATAGGAAAAAACTGAATAACTACTTAAAGCGTTATACCGAAATAATAAAGAAACAAGTTAATAGTTTAATGGACTAGGGATCTGACCACATACGCCATTTTATTTCTGCCGTCAAAGGTGCGATCGCCGGGATTTGAACCCGGGCTTCTGCCTTGGCAAGGCAGTGTCCTACCAGGCTAGACTACAATCGCTTTGAAAGAGATAAACTGCATGAGATATTATTGCATGATAATTTAAATATCTTTAGCAGAATTCCCTAAGGCAAATAGTCATCAGCAAGCAGATGCGATATACGTTAATAGTCTAATGCATATACGTCATTTATAAGCATTCCCTTTCCAAACCATTTGATTATATGGCGGCAGCTATAAACAAGCAGTCTAAGGCGCACGTTAATGAGATAATAGAATTGAAAGGGCCGGATAAACCGAGGATAGGGATAGACAGCATAGTTGTTTTTGCCCCGCAGACGAATTTTTCTTCTGAAGAATTGGGAAAAGCAATAGGGGTAGATCCTGAAAGAATCAGCAAAGGGCTTGGTATTGAAAAGACCAGGCTGCCGATATTTTCACAGAGCAATGTCACAATGGTTGCGGATGCGCTATATGCATTCATAAAAAATATGGAGGAAAACGGATCGCTCGAAGACCTTCTTGACGAACCTCCAAAGAACATATATTTTGCAACTGAAAGCAACGACGATTACAGCAGGCCGGAAGCAGAGGTTGCATTAGGGCTGGTATACTCCAAACTGTTCAACGAAAACGATGCGTTTTACAGGCCGTATGTAAACCTGTTCAAGCATGCAGAATTAAAGCAGACAACTTTT
>DAHXGO010000056.1:0-4458 GCA_027332905.1 Microcaldota archaeon
TAAGGATATATCAGCCGCAATAGAAATGACAGGGGCAACAGAGGTCATAGTGGATGGCGACATTAAGAATGAGTTCTCCAAAGTAAATATTGAGGAATTCAACGAGCTTTACGATTTCATACAGTTTGGAAGGTCTGCGCACATATCGCTCATATTAATAAAAGGCAATCATGATAATTTTGTCGAGAGGTACAGGGAGCCATTCAAGCTTGATGTATATAGGCAGGAGGCGAACATCGGCGGCTACTTGTTTTTTCATGGCGAAGAGCTCCCGAAGAAAATGACAGCAGGCATTAAGATGCTTGTAATGGGGCATGAACATCCAGCCATAGGTATATATAATCAGATAGGATTTAAGGAGAAATTAAAATGCTTTCTTTACGGAAAGTATATGGGCGTACCTCTGCTAATACTGCCGGCCATGAACTATTTTGCAGGAGGGACTGAGATCAATAATGAGCCAAGGGATTCGCTGCTTTCGCCGGTATTCGGAAAGGTGAACCCAGATAGCATGCATGCAATAGCGATAGGATACGGCTCAACCATAGATTTTGGAAAGGTTGGCAAACTGCGCAGGCTGAAAGCATAGCGCATACTGGCTTTTCATAACTGCGTAGTGGCCGGCAATAGGCTTATCAGCAAAGCAAGCACTACGACAACAGATAGCACATTAACAACACGCTTATTGTTTATTGAAAGCGTGAATATTCTCCATCCGTCAAACCCAGGTATGGGGAGCAGGTTCATTATGCCTATAAGAAAATTTAACATGAATGATATTGCAAACACAGAATAGGCAAAATACATGATGCCCCAGAATGTGTTTGATGGAACCACCTTGCCGGACTCATATAGCGATACGCCTATCAAGCCTATGCGGGATGTTGCATTGAGCGCTTTGGCAGTGAATGAGTACTTTCCCGCATTTGTCACTACGTTGACGCGCGAACCTGCAAAATCAGAGGATGCAGCAGATATAAGACCGGTGACATTGGTGATATTGTGCCCATTCCATGAAATTATGTGCATTCCGGGCTTAAGCACCCCGTATGCAGGATAGCCGACAGATGTATTTTTTATGAATATGCCAGTATTGTATGAAATGCCATGCGTGGCATATCCGTTGTAGATTATGGGTATGGTAAGCACCATCAACATGAAGAATATCACAGTTGCTATAAAATTTGCGGATACGCCGGCTGACGATATCTTGTTTTGCTTCAGTTTGCTTAGTGCAAGAACCTTCTTTTCGTCGGGTTCAACAAACGCGCCTACCGGGATGATGCCAAACATCAGGAGGCCTATCTGTTTAAGCTTGACTTTTGACAGCGAGGATAGTATGCCATGCGAAAATTCGTGTATTATGAGCAGTATCGCAAGCGATACGATGCCTGCAAATAGCGGCAGCGTAACGCCAGGAAGCGCAATGGTTGCGCCAGCGGACTGGCTCGCTAGCGTAGCTACAGTAGGATGCAGAACAAGTATGTAGATTATATATGATGCATTATAGACAAGCGCAAATATCACAAACAGCGCAAACCCTCCGACCAAGGCAAGCAGCCTTATTATCTCCGAATATATAGGAACATTTGTTATGCTGCCGATATATGCAGTAAATGATGGCAGCGAATGTATGCCGGCAGGGAGAAGGCTTTGAAGTTGCGGGCTCCGTATAAATGCAAGAGAATAGCTTATAAACGGCAGCACAAATATCATTATTGCCATTAGCGAGGCAAGGCTTGCAGCATAGAACTTCTTGCTCACCTGCTTGCCCAGTATAAAGTAGGACAGTACGCCGAAGCCGAGGATTATGCCCCATGTCGCCATCGCATTCCAGAATGCAGAATGGCTGCGCGCCAGCTTATGCACAGTGGTTATGCCTGCCTTTGTGCCTACAAGGTAAAAGCCGAAGCCTCCTGCCGTGCTTTTGATGCGCTTGATTGCTATGCCGCTCATAATAAGCAGAAAGATGGCTACAGCAAGCTTTGCAAGTATGCCAATGTATGGCAGCAAGTATAAACCGTAGATGGCCATTATGGTTCCAATGAACACCAATGCGAACCCAATGTTCGGATTATTTTTTTTATCCATGTTTTAGCACCATCCGCTTGATTGCACATGCTTTGCCGCACGGATATATTATAAATACGTCGGTAAGCTAGACATTATAGGTATTGCATGCAAATGGTATTTATAACTTGAATTATAAATGGTGTATGTGATTTCATGGAGGATTGCGAACTTTGTGGGAGGCAGACCGAGATAGCATATGTTGCTTTGGTAGAGGATGTAGAACTTAGGGTTTGCCCCAAATGCGCAAAGGGCAAAAAGATAATATCGTCTGAAGGGCGGGGCAGGGCGCAGAAAGGCGCTGCGGCAGCAAAGGCTGAAAAAGGCGATGAGCCTGCATTGATTGAAGATTACGGGCGCACCATAAAGGAGGCGAGAGAGAGGCTGAAGATGCCACTGAAGGTGCTTGCCGAGATGATAAACGAAAAGGAGACGTTTCTCAACAGGGTAGAAGCGCAGCGCACTACGCCCCCTGAAGCGCTTGTAAGGAAGCTCGAAAAGACGCTCAGCATAAAGCTGATAGAGCAGGAAAAGATCGGCGAAAGCAGGCGCCCCGGCACCAAGGGAGAAAAGGCTACGCTCGGAGACTTTATAGGCACAAAATGATTCTATGTCAGTAGACCTTAGCAAATTGATAAGCAGGCGCAAGATAGAGCTTGCCGAGCTGAACGGCAAAACAGTAGCCATAGACGCATACAACGTGCTCTATCAATTCCTTTCGATAATACGGCAGCCGGACGGCTCGCTGCTTATGGATTCCAAAGGCAGGGTCACAAGCCATCTTTCAGGGCTGTTTTACAGGACCATAGACATCATAGGGTATGGCATAAAGCCGATATATGTATTTGATGGGCTGCCTTCGGCACTTAAGCAGAAAACAATAGAGGCTAGGATGACTAGGCGGAATGATGCATATAAAGCATGGGAGAGCGCAAGAGAAGCTGGCAACCTTGAAGGCGCCAGGATGCATGCGCAGGCGAGCAGCAGGGTAGACAAGAATATAGTAGAATCATCCAAAAAGCTGCTTGATTATATGGGCGTAGCATACATAAGCGCCCCAAGCGAAGGAGAGGGGCAGGCGAGCTACATGTGCAAAAACGGACAGGTATACGCTGTGGGCAGCCAGGACTATGACACGCTGCTTTTCGGCGCTAAAAACGTAGTCAGGAATTTGACGTTTTCCGGAAGGAGGAAACTCCCCAAAAAAAACGTCTATGTAAATGTCGAGCCTGAGCTCGTTAACTTAGACGATACGCTCAATGCACTTGGAATAAGCAATAGGCAGTTGGTATGGATAGGCATAATGCTGGGAACCGATTTCAATGATGGAATTAAGGGAGTAGGCCCTAAAACTGCTTTGAAAATTGCCAAGGGCGCGAAATCGATAGACGACATAAAGGCATACATAATGCAAAAGTACAATCAAGAGTTTGAATTGCCCATTGAAGATGTAGAAAGCCTTTTCTTAAACCCCGAGGTGGTCGATATAGACGATAAATTTATTGCAGACGCCAGGGCAATACACCCGGATGTTGAGGGCATAGTGGGCTTCATGTGCGGCGAACATGAATTTTTAGAGGATAGGATTAGGAAATTTGCTAACGTTCTGGTAGATAAGTCCAGCAAGGCAAAACAATCAACAATAGGCACGTGGTTTTGATTTATAGCGCATGCCGTAAACTATCTGTAGATAAGGTAGGCTTTTACTACACAAGCTTTTTATTTATGCGCAGGGCAAAGAGATTGTCTTATTTTAGGTGATACTATGGCGAAAAAAGGGCATAACAATAATGATTTGCATGAACCTGATGATTTTGACGAATTGAACGTCATACTCAATAAGATGCTCAAGGAAGTGACAGGGGAGCTCATGAAGGAGGGGCAAAAGGATGGCAAGCCGCCCATAGTGTTGAATTTCAACCTTGAGATAGGCAACCTTGGATATGGAAAGCCGCAAAAACGCTTGCAGGAACCCCAAGTACAGCCAGGCGAACCGCTGCAGCCAAATAGCGAGCCAATATTTGAGGTATCAAATAGCAATGATAAGATAACAATAATAGCGGAGATGCAAAATTTCCGGAAGGAGGAGATAAAGGTAAGCGGCAAAAGCCGCAATATATCAATAGATGCAACAGGAAGGAACGGCACATACCATAGGGAGATAACCATTGATTTTAATGTAAAACCAAAAGATATAAAAACAAATTACAACAATGGAATACTTGAAATCATGGTCCAGAAAGGGCAGAATGGAAAAAAGAATTAAACATGGTGTTTATTTTGCAAAAAAAAGTCGCGAACTCGAAGAAGAAAGTAGGAAAGGAATATAGGAACGTCAAGAAGATAAAGCGCTTGAGGAAAGAGCACAGGAAGAAACTCAATGCACAG
>DAHXGO010000057.1:0-4452 GCA_027332905.1 Microcaldota archaeon
AAACCTAATTTTCCATCAATATCCCGTAGATATTCATAGAGTTTAAATATCAGAAATAACGCAAATATGTTAAGTGGTATAAAATGCCAAATTCAGCTTTTAGAGGCGTTCAGCCGAAGTCGGCAGTGCCTTCATCGAATGATGCTCGTGTCAGCGAGCAGTCTGCACAGATGCGGCAACTCGAGTATTGGCTCACGAGAGGAGGTGGATTCTCCAAAGCAGTCGAAATCACGGAAAATCTCTTTAATGCAAAACTTCCTGTAAGTATTACATTCTGCAAGTTAGAAGAAGGAGATATCTATACAGCTGGGAAGCTTAAATTGAAAGATGATGGCAGCGCAGAGGTGCAGTTGTCATTGCCTCTCATAATGGCGTACTACCCAAAAGAAGCCGGCATAGCTGCTGTTTATCACTTTGCACACGAACTAACGCATCTATACCTGAGCAGGACGATCGAAGATTATATGAGCAAAAGAACAGACGGTAGCGCCCTTCTATGGAAGATTGAGGAAGGAATCTGCAATGCAGTCGGACTATACGTAACAACGATGATGTTTCAAAACGCTGACGCATCAGTGAAGCAGATTGCGGATGAGCTGAGCAGGCCGCTACCAAGAAATAAAGAGGCAAGTAAAATCGACAATCTAATATATTTGGATGCGAAGGAAGAGATCGGCAGGCAGCTCCGTGAGCTGGAACACATGAGCTTCGCAGACGCGATAAACGAGTTGATACGACGTGTAGCTGAAGGAAAACTGTCGCCTACTGCACAGTTCCGAACTGCAGTTTCCGCTGCACTCCTCCTAAGACCAGAAGGCGTTCTTGCCGAAACTCAGTGTTAGTTTTTCTAAATCCTTTTGAGCAAAACTTAAAATATTTGAAAACAAGATAAGTATCATGGCTACTGTTTCAGAAAGTCAGGCTATTGCTGCGCCCCTGGACCATAAGAGAAATATCCAGATAGCCAAAGCTCTACATTTGGCATTAATGCTGAAAACAGAGCGTAGAGGAGAAGAGCGCCCGTGGCCCTGTATCAGTGACGGCAATCTTCCTCGTATCCTGTATAGAGGGTCGGGCCCGGATGTTGCATCATCCGTTTCAATGCCCTCACCAGACCCAGAGCTGGTCGAAGGAATATTCCTTACCCGGAATCCCGATGTCGCAAGAGCGTACGCCTACTATAACACATACAACGTGAAAACCGGAAAACTTAATGAACAGCCAACTTTTTACGAGGTCGAAAGAAAACTGGGACTTCACATTTTGGATGCAAGGGAAATTTATGTTCTTGAATCATTGGTGTACAAACAAGATGGCTTTCTTGACTATTTGAGGAGAGTCGAACTATGTAGATACATAACAGAATTGAGAGTGGCAAGCGGTCAGATCACTTGCACTTCGGATAACGCAATAAGAATGCTCGAGGCTGCACATGAAAGTGGCATTCCGGTTAATCATGTGTTGAAACATTTTGTACTCGGAATAGAACTGCTTCTCACAAGTTTTCTGTACGGCAAAGGCTACGACGGAATAATTGTGGCAGATGGAAACAATCCAAAAAAAATTGTCCCTCTTCCACCCGCATTAGAGGAGAAGCTGCCAGATAAGTCAGACGAGGTGGTTGTGTTCAATCCAATCAACATAAAACTGCTTAGAACTGAAATGATAGCACCATGTTAGTTTTTCTAAATTTCTTTTAGATTTAAAATGGTATCCCGAATTTCTACGATTTGGGGAAGATGGGTTGCAAAAACCTAATTTTCCATCAATATCCTGTAGATTTTCATAGAGTTTAAATATCTGAAATAACGGGTATTTATCATAGTGATAAAATGGTTAAAACTACAAAGAAGCTCGAAGGAGGGGTAGGCAAATCTTATATGATATCAGAGCTTGAGAAAAGGTTTAACATGATTGTTAATGGTGGTGCATCACTAGGCGAATGTGCTGCGCTTGCCGAAACACTGGCAAGGACGTATGCCAAAGAAGCGGAAAAGGCGGCATGCTCCAACGAAACTGCCGAAGCAAGAAATCTTATTAACAAAAGCGTTGACTACTGGATACTTGCCTCACAGTTTAGTTTAAGCTACGATAAAAAGATTTCAAACGAGGTTATAACCAATGGCACAGGTTACATCGTCTATCTATCAAATCAGGGTTATAGAATAGACTGCTCTGAAGACAGGCAATATGTTCTTGATGCGATTAGCCTACTGTACTTCGCCCAAAACGACTTTGCAAATATGAGCACTTATCTGTCTAAGGCAAGTTCAAAATATATGGCGGCTTCTGCATATCTAGAAAAAACCGATCCTAAAAGGGCAGAGGAATACCTCCGTTATGCAGATGAACTATCGTTGGTTGTAAAAGGGAGGAAATTCAGACTTCCGTGGGATAAAGTCACAATAGACAATAAACCACTTCGACAGTTAAGCCGAATGGAACATGATGTATCTTAAGCCCAGATAGCTCTCTTCAACAGATATTTAGAATTTCTAGCTTCCTTTTAGCTAAATCGAATATTCTCTTTATCTGCGTCTGTTAGCATTGTATATTGTCCCTATATAAATAATTAAGAGCAAATACATCGTGCAGCTGCGCGCAAATTAGGGGCATATTTTGTCGTCGAGGCCCACCTTGCGACAATAAAATAGGCTGTCAAAAGGCTGCTTTCATATTTATGAGTTTTAACCTTTCTCATTCCAAAATATTGAGCTAAAATAGTGCCTCACGAGTAAACCCATTTTCTTTGTAGCTCCTTTTTCAATAATCGGGATGGTTTCGCTGAAAAGGGTTGTTTTCCATTTTAGTGAGGGAAGCAGGTTTTGAAGATTGTGTTTTTGTTTCGTTAGGATGGAATATGACTTTTTAATAATATCAAAAGTCATTTTTCACTAAGATGGATTCGACTGAGTTTAAGGACATTTTATCCCGGCACTGCAGTTCTGTATTTCACGGGCAGCGGTGCACTATCTTCAATCAGAGATATTGGTGCTGGTTGGATTTGTTCTCCTTGCTCAGGTTTTCTTAACAGCACAGTGTATTCTTTTTTTGGTTTAGTTTTTGCAGGCGATAAGACAAGATAATTATTATTACCTGTGAAAAGCCAACCCCTTAGGTAATTTACGAATAGAAGCTCCCAAACTTGTCCATCCCCATCTCTAGCGCGGTTTGATCCCTTAATTTTTATTCGTCTATGTACGTCAAGATCATAAATTCCGCCTCCGACCTGCCCAACGTCAATAATGAATCTTCCCGCTGGCAATGCCATTAAATCTTTAGCGTTCCATTCGGGCTTATATCCATAATAGCCGTCCCCATAATTGGATGAATCTTGTTTTCCATCAGGGAATGGTATCTCACCTGGTCGTGGTACTAGTAAAAAGCGGTGTGTGTCTATATCAGCATGTAACAACGCCTTGCTATTAAGCGTGTCAAAAAGCCCAGCCGGTTCTGCACCGGCCTTTCTTGCTATATCACGCACATCAAAAGGCGCCACTGCTCTAACTGCTAATACTGCTTCTTTTGCTGTAGTTGTTGGACTTGGCATAGTATCGAAACCCATCTGTTTTTCATGATATTTATAGCTTATCTTTCCAACACTTTCCCAGAAATTCTAACTTAATTTTATATCAACATCGCTGAGGATATATGCTTTGCGGCCAAATGTAAATCCTTCTCTTAATGTCTTTCCAGCCTTCCAAATCAAATCAGTATCCAGATATTAGAAAAGTGCAGTAGTTATGCCAGCTGCAGGGGAGTGAATGGAAACACCTCCTGTATGCGCCTCAGCGCCTCCAATTCTATTGCTATCTCATGCCTTGATCGCCCGGTTATGCCTTCTCTGAGCAGCTTTTTGGCTACATCGATTTTTTGCTGTACTGCCCTGGCGAACACCTGCTCCGGCGGTTTTTCAATATCAAGCATGCTCTTATCCTCGTCTATGCTGCCCCAGTGTGCAAGACTGCCGTTGTCGAGACGTCCGCTGCCTCTAAGCATTCTTGCAAAAAAGGTAGAATTAAAGCGCGCAAGTTGTATTCCTGTTCCGCCTTTCATTCCCGGATGGGTGCACTCCTGCTCGAACACCACCAATATTATCCTGCCCATATTCTTCTCATCCACGGTAAAGGTAAACCTTACCTGCTCATCTAGCGAAGCCTCACCTCTGAGAGTATAAGTTTTTGGTGTGCTTCCAAAATCATAAGATGTCCTCTCAAGCACCACTTTCCTCGATGTGACCCACGGAACCATTTAACCACAGGATAAGCTCAATATTATCAGATATTTATACCTTTTCCAAGCCCATTGGCGGAGTCATCCTTACATTATCCTTTCACGACTGTGATCTTTCCAGGAATAGACCGGTATATGCTGTTTATGAACTTGGCCTGTTGGGTGCTCCACTCCTTGTTGCTCTTGCCCTTCAGGTACTCAACGTAGAAATCTATAAAT
>DAHXGO010000058.1:0-4443 GCA_027332905.1 Microcaldota archaeon
TCGCGCTGATGGTAAGCTGGGTTATCTCCATCTTTGTTATGCCCGCAAGCTTTGCGCTCGTGTTCGCTGGCAAAAGTTTGCTAAGTGCGTATATAACTGCCACTATGGATAGACCTACAACTATCACAAGATAGTTTATACCTATCCAGTTGTTGGCATTCGTGAAAGAGCCGTACAATGCACACGTATTTACCATTTCAAACACTATGCGATCTTGAATTTACCTATCCCTGTAGGGAGCCTTCCTCCGAGCAGCCTTGCTATGTCTCCGGTTATCACAAGCGCCAGCACCAAGTCGAATATCAGCAGTATGAACTGAATCAGCGCATCTACAAGCGTGTATGATATGAGGTTGATGGGTTTGTAAACACCTTCTATGGCCGATGCGCCTACATCAAACCCCCCTCCGAAAGACAGGCAGCTGCCTCCTGGTCCGGAAGGATTATTGATAGAGCTGCCATAATAATTTAGCACTGGACCGAAGCGCCCGAGTACCGGGCCGGGGAGCTGCGGCGCACCGCATGAGGTAGTAGTGAGCCCGAATATGCCGTTTGTGAACGAGGTTATCGGGAGGTTGAAAGCCACAAGCAGCGCAGGATAGATTATTGCCAGGCCTATGCCTATCGCGATAAATGTTCCGCCAAGAGGGCGCAGTACAGGCATGGCGCGCAGTATGACTCCGATAGGCAGGAAAAGCGCAAGACCCATTGACATTATGACGAGGAGGTATTGCTGCTGTATCGTGAACACTATGAGGAGAGGCAGCATTATGACCGTGGTATAGTCGGTAAGTACTGATTGTGATCCGGCAGGTATGGTAGCGATGACGCTGCTGGTGTATATGCTGCTTGAAGATCCGAACATGAACCCTGCGTATATTTCTGGGAAAGGAATTGGTATGGGTATTGGGATCCAGAGACTGATGGAGAGGCTTTTAATGAAGTCGACCCCGTATGAGAGGCCGTACAGCATATTGAACGAGTCCTGTATGGTGGTGGTTTCACTTGATAGGTATGCGTTGGCAGTGTTTGCAAGGCCGAGGAGGTTGCTCTGTATCTGGTTGCTTGCGGTGATGATATTCCCAGAAAACGAAAAGTTTGCGGCGTTGCCTGCCAACGAGTCTGCTATGCCTCCTACTATCACCAGCACTGCAAATATGGACACCACTATAAGCGCGGACTTTGCGGTTTCCCATAGCTCGCCCCTGTACCATCGCTTAAGGCTTTCTATCCTTAGCATTTCCCCCAGCATGTACGAAAGCCCAACCAGGGAGAGCGAGAAGAGTATTGCGATGGCGGCTATGCCCAGAGAACTGGCCAGGCTTATCCCAGTTAGAGGTGAGGCTGCTCCGGCCAATGGCATAAGGAGAAGCATAGCAATAGGGATGGCAAAAAGCGCCTTGTGTAGCATGTTTTATCTTTCAAAAACAGACTTTATAAGCGTTTCTTACCTCTTTACCTCTTCAGCATTGCGAACCTTTTCAGGTACATCTGGCTCTGCAAAAGTACGAGGAATGGCAGCACGAAGACTGCGTTAAATACGAGCATTATGTATGTAGACACGATCGTGGGGCTTATGAGTATGAAAAGCCCGTCGAAGATAGAGAGGGCCACTGCAGCTATGGCGAGCCAGAGCAGGAAGTAGTCAAAGCGTTTGACCAGGAACTTTACGCTCATCCTCATCGCATGCAATACCCTGGAATCATCAATCACTACTGATGAAGGGGCGTAAAAGAAGAAGGGAGTTATTAGCAGCACAAGCAGGTAGTAGATGAAGGTTGGCGCGTGCGATACGTATAAGAGCAGGTCGAACAGGGAGAGGAGCACTGTGAAAAGGAGCAGGACTGCGAACACCCTGCTCGTATACCTCTCTAGGCCTTCGAATACCTCCTTCTTTATCCTGACATGCGTCCTCTCATGCTTTGTTATTATGTTTATGGCGACTATGGCGAAGCTCAGGAATACCAGGGAGAAGAATATCGAGGCTATTATTATGGAAAAGCTCACTACGTTCAGGTTAAGCAGCTCGCTGGCTGTCCTCACGAATATACCGCCCATGTCGCTGTAAGTTGGGAAGGCGGCGAAAATCGGTATAAGTATTGCCACTAAAAACGAAAGGGAGAATAGGAGTACTGTGCGGATGTTTGACAGGTAGGCATTGACCGTGTATTCAATGACGTTTGCCATCAGCACCACTCGCGTTTGCATTTATAATAAAATGGAAAATAATAAATAGGTGCCTCACATCCCGATCGTAAGGCGCAACTGTGATTAATCCACAATATGCACTGCGTCAGATACTCTTCCCTGAAATAAAGGATTGGCCCGCTACGCAGAGAGACGCAGATCAGGTGCAGCTAGTTACGACGTTCGTACTTGAACCAGATAGCACGGTGATTATGTATCCAGCAGATAGCGCGATTACTATACCGGCTATCCCACCCACTATCATGCCCATGCCGTATCCTTGCAATGAACCTTTCATCTGTCCAGGAAGCACATGTGCACCTGCATACATGACCCCGCCGAGTATTATTAGAACGAGGCCTATTACGAATACAACGCTATGGATTATGTTGTATACGCTACACAAGGCACTTGATATTGTATTAGTAGCGGCTGCTTGTGCCGAAACGATGTTAGCGCCGAAAAACCCAATCAGTACGAAAAGGAACATAAGTCTGCTCATCAGCTTACTTATAGAAAACACGTTTATTGCCATTTCACCACTAAATTGTCGTATATTCTTACTACCGATTTATTTAAAAACGTATCGTTTTGGCGTGATAATGGAACAATGCCATTCTTTTTGTTGACTTTCGAAATCTGCATGACCCTGCAGGTAATCTATTTATTTCTTTATAGTATCTTTTAAGGGAAGCAAGAGGTGACTCATTGAAGATACTGCAGCTTGATGTTGAAAACATAACCTATGAGCTTATCAACCCTGAGGCCAGCGTATATGAGAAAAGCGATGAGAAGAGGGTATCCGTAAATGATGCGATAGTGCTGCTGGTATCTATAGAGAAGGGAGATGATGAGGGGACCGCTTCGAAAGCGATAGACGAGGCAGTAAAGTTTATGGAGATGGAGAAGAGGGGTACATTGCTTATATATCCGTTTGCCCACCTTAGCGGGAATCTTGCCGCGCCGCAGGACGCGATGAAACTCGTAGACTACATGTATTCCCTTGCCTCCGGGAGATGCAATGCGAAGAAGGCGCCATTCGGATGGAACAAGAAATGGGATATAAGGATAAAAGGGCACCCCCTCGCGGAACAGTCGAAGAGTTACACGGCGGATGGTACTGGGAAGGCACCGCACGGGAAGGAGGACAGGGAAAAGCAGGAAGCGGTTTCGGAGGCACTGAAGCAGGAGGAGAGGGTAGTATCAACATGGTATATTCTGACTCCTGAGACTGGACTTACCCCAGTAAAGGATTTTGATTTCAATGGCCACGATATGCTGAAAAAGTTCGCTGACTATGAGATTACAAAGGTAAGGAGTTACCAGCAGGTACCGCCGCACGTCAAGCTGATGCAGAAGCTGCAGCTTGTGGATTACGAACCCGGATCTGATGCTGGGAACATGCGCTTCTACCCGAATGGCAGGCTGATCAAGGGGCTGCTGGAAAGGTACGTGACCAGCAGGGTGATAGAGTATGGGGCCATAGAGGTTGAGACCCCAATAATGTACGATTACGGGCATCCTGCATTGAAAGAATACCTGAACAGGTTTCCTTCAAGGCACTACATAGTCAAATCAGATGACAAGGAATTCTTCCTCAGGTTTTCAGCGGATTTCGGCCAGTTCCTGCTTATGAGGGACGCAACAGTCTCGTACAAGCAGCTGCCATTCAAGTTTTATGAGATCACCAGGTACAGCTTCAGAAGGGAGCTAAGCGGAGAGGTAACGGGCCTGAAGAGGCTCAGGGCATTTACAATGCCTGATATGCACACCCTTTGCGCAGACATAGAGCAGGCAAAGGAGGAATTCAACAGGCAGTTCGACTTCTGCGCCTCTGTGCTTGACGGGATAGGGATAAAGAAGGATTCGTACGAAGCCGCAATAAGGTTCACTGAAGAGTTCTGGAATGGGAACAAGGAGTTTGTAGAGGAACTTGCAAAGAGGTTCGGGAAGCCCATGCTTGTAGAGAGGTGGAATTTCAGATACGCATATTTTGACCCCAAGTTTGAATTCAATGTTGTGGATTCGATGAACAAGGCCACTGCGCTTTCCACCGTTCAGATGGACCATGAGAATGGGAAGAGGTACAGCATGACTTACATAGACAACGAAGGCAGCAAGAGATATCCGATAGTGCTGCACGATTCCCCGAGCGGGGCAATAGAGAGGGTGCTATACGCATTCTTGGAGAAGGCCAGCATGGATGAGAAGGAAGGCAAAGTACCATCGTTGCCGCTCTGGCTTTCCCCGACCCACG
>DAHXGO010000059.1:0-4414 GCA_027332905.1 Microcaldota archaeon
GATGCGCCCCTGCGAACGCCGTACCTTATTGGTATGTCGCGTATGGCGAAGCCCCGCCTCGCCAGCTCTATCTCGAAGAATATGGTTCCAGCCCTGTATGGCTCATCATCCTTTATGGCATCAAACGCCTGCTTTGTAAGCGCGAAAATTCCGCTAAGCACATCGGTCATCTTCCGCCTATATAATATATTGAATAGCTTAGTCAGGAAATTGTTTCCGAATTTTATGTGCCTGCTCACATTTCCATCAAAGCTCTGTGCCCTGCTACCGCTTACGAAGGAATACTCGCCCTTCTGCAGTTCGTTTATTGCCCTCTTTAAATCTTCTACGGAATAAGTTCCATCTGCGTCTATTGTTGCCAGTATGTCATTTTTTGCCAGCCTGAATCCTTCCATAAGCGCATTCTCATAGCCAGCAGACTTCTGCGTTATGACGTTAGCGCCCGTTGCAAGCAGTTCCTTCTTCATGCGCGCGTTGCTTTTATCTATCACTATGACTTCTACGTCTTTGCCAAAGGTAGCGTATATCTGCCCTATTATCCTTGGCGCCTCGGCTTCATTCAAGGTAGGAACTATTATGCTTATTCCCGACATGCTTATACCAATAGATATTCATTTTAGCTTTACAAACAAGGTATAAAAGGGTTGTGTAATTGCTTTATGAAATTGCATAATGCAAATATTTTGTATAGCCCATGCAGATAAAACATAAAAGGTTTGCCGAATCTATCTAATGTGCGTGAGTGCATGCAGCTTAGTGTAGAGATATTGGCTTATATGGTACTGATAGTCTTAGTAATATCGTTTGGAACCATAGGCACATATTGGCTCGGCAGCACAGGCAATTTCAACGTCCCAATACACTCAGTAATAACCGCATTGTACTTTACGATATCCACAATATCGACCGTAGGGTATGGAGATATAGTGCCAGTTACGGGAATAGCTAGGATATTTGACATAATACTAATATTATCTGGACTGGGCGTATTCCTCAGTGCAGTTACAATTTTGGCAAGTGGTTTTGTGAACAACAGGATAGATGCATTGACTGGAAGGATATCTTATATGGAGAGGAAGCTCTTCAAGCAGCACATGATATTGATAGGGTATAGCCCTACGAACGAGAGCATAGCAAAGACCCTTAAGGCAGAAAAAAAGAGGTTTATAATATTAGTAAGCGACAAGACATTGGCAGACCATCTGAGGACCGAGGGATATCATGCATTCATAGTAGACGAAACGTCTGAATCAGAATTGCTCTCATATGGCCTTAAATATGCGACTAAGGTAGTTATAGATATAAGGGATAAGTCCAGGACGCTATTTGTTGCGCTTTTGGTAAAAGAGATCGTGGGAAAAGACAGGTTTATAGTGGTTGTAGACAATGCGGAGGCCGAAAAGCACCTTAGGAGCATGAATATAACGGAGGTTATAAATCCTGCAAAGATAGCCGCAGATTCTATATCGGCAAAGCTTTTGAAGTTAGGCAAATGAATGAATATTTGGCATGCGCAGAAGATAGGCTGTTTGTTATTCGTAGGGCAAGAATACCACGGCCTTCAGGCCATGGATGAATTGCGCATGCCAAACGCATGGTAGATAACTATATAAATGTTAACTGCAATACACAATCATGGAGTGCATTAGGGCATACAAATTTGCCGCCTATCCCGACGAAAAGAGGCGAAAAGGGATAGACAGCATGCTGGTGCTCGCGCAACGCCTCTACAATAAAATCCTCGAAAAAGCGATAGAAGGATACAAAAAAGAAGGCAATTCAAAGGTGGATCTGCCAACCCTGAACAGGTACATGAACGAAGCGATAGAAGAAAACAAAGAGTTTTCAGGGCTGTATTCGCAGACGAGGCAGGATGTATTTATCAGGCTTTATAGGGCTTTCCAGAGCTTCTTCAGAAGGGTATATGAAAGCAGGCACGGCGGGAAGGCAAAGCCCGGTTTTCCCCGCTTCAAGTCAATCGACAGATACAAATCGCTGAAATATCCTCAAAACAACGGCTCATTCTCCCTTGAAAAAGTAAGAAAAACATCCGTGCTCAGTGTGTCGGGGATAGGAAGGATGAGGATAGAGATGAATAGGCAAATCATCGGCGACATAAAGACCCTTGCGATAAAGAAGGAGGCGGGGCGATACTACGCGATATTCACCGCAATAATGAAAATAGAACCTCTAAAGATAAAAGACACAAACCCCGTAGGCATAGACCTGGGCCTGAACTCGTTCATCGCAATGTCGGACGGGACGAAGATTAAGAAACCAAAGTTCGCGAGGAAAAATGCGAAACACATCGCAAAATGGCAGAGGATAATTGCGCGAAGGCATAAAGGCTCAAAGAGAAGACAGTGCGCGAAACTCATGCTTCAAAGGAAATGGGAATACGTTACAAACCAGTCAAACGACTTCGCGCACAAACTATCGGATAAACTGGTAAATTCTGGATGCACATCGTTTGCGGTTGAAAAACTCAACATAAACAATATGGTAAAGAACCACAATCTCGCGCATGCGATTTATAACGCTTCATGGAACAGATTCATAAACATGCTTTCATACAAGGCTGAAAGTGCCGGCATGAGAGTAATAAAGGTAGATCCAATAGATGATTTCTACAAGGGAGATGCCAATACTGCAAGCATTGAAGTCCTCTCCGGATCTTTGCCACCTCGACATCAATGCATTATACACATCCTTTTTAAGTGCAATATAATTATATGTACATACACACACATTATTACTAAGGCGTCTGCTTCGATAACAACGTTGAAGCATGTGGGATTTTTCATCCATGTGGTTAAATATTTAAATACTTAGATTCAAGGAGATGTGATGACAGACAATTTTTATATGCTTAAGATAGGCGGCAGCATAATAACTGACTTATCAAAGCCCAACACTGCAAAGATGGACGAGATATCAAGGCTATTGGACGAGATAAAATCGGCAATGTCAAGGTCAAGCTTCAAACTGATAATAGGACATGGGAGCGGATCTTTCGGGCACGTATCCGCAGCCAAATATAGGATACAGGAAGGCCTGATAGATGCGGATAGCAGGAAGGGAGCGGCAATCACCCACCTGGTTGCGAAGGAACTCAATACCTTGTTCGTCAAGCAGGGGCTTGAAATGGGTATGAATCTATATCCGTTTTCGCCTGCGGGATTTGGGATAGGAGATGAAATGGGCCTTTCGGCAGGATTTACGGATCATATGCGTTTTGCACTGGAAAATGGCTTTATCCCAGTAGTGCATGGGGATGTGATAATGAATTACTCTAAAGGAGTATCGATATCATCAACTGAGGACGTATTGCGTTTTATATCAAAGCAGATAAAGCCATCTAAGGTATTCTTTTGCACTGATGTAAACGGAGTATATGATAAGCCGCCGATCGGCAACCTTGACGCAAAACTCATAAGGCAGATAAATGGCAGCAACATAAATGAAGTAATTAAAAATACTGGCGTATCAAATAGCAGGATTGATGTCACGGGAGGCATGAGGACAAAAATCTCTCTGCTTTATGACATATGCAGGGATACAGATGCGACAGGATATATATTTAACATAAATAAAAGAGGCTCTTTGGCAGATATATTGTCTGGCGATGTTCCAGATATTGAATTTACCAAAGTAAACAGGTAATGCACCTTTGTGGCTCCTGCCATCAAGCAGGCCTTCCACTGAACTTGCACAGTATGTTCTTATTTTATTGGCAACTGCATCCTGTTTAGGTCTTACGCCTGCCCGCAGATGGCATTGGTTTTTATGCCGGCTTAGCTAATTTTTTGCCAAGCTTAATAAATGGTTTAGGGTAACTTATTACAGGTAATAACATGGACGATATAGATAGCTTAATGGATGAAATGCAGGAAATAGAGCTAAGGGACAGTGTTGAACCCGATGCAAACCAACAGGCCCCAAGCGCAAGCGCGGTAGATTCAAACAATGCAGTAACCAACGAATTCCAGCCTGAAAGAATAGCGTTTGATGTTTTTGCATCGGTTGATTTGCGTGTGGCAAAAATAATTGATGTCGAAGACCATGAAAACGCAAGGAAGCCCATGTACAAATTACGGCTTGATCTTGGAGAACTGGGGACTAGAAATATAATTGCAGGAATTAAAGCACATTACAGCAAGGATGAACTCATCGGGAAAAGCATTGTAGTCGTAGCTAACCTTCAAGCTAGGAAGATAGCTGGATTACTTTCTGATGGCATGCTCCTAGCAGCAGAGGACGGAGAGGATATTTCACTCATAGTGCCGGATAGGGATTTTGCGCCAGGCAGCAAAATAGGTTGAAGAAATATCGCCTCTCTTTTCTTTGGTGTTTTAGGAAATTTTTTCCTAAAGTTGAACGCCTTTAAAGTTATTAGTTAAATGCTATTGAGATT
>DAHXGO010000005.1:0-22412 GCA_027332905.1 Microcaldota archaeon
CCGTAGCGATATCGCTTATAATCGCATTCGACTTCAGCGAAACCATAGGCAGTTTCCTCGGTGCATCGAGCCTTACATCAAGTAGGATGTTGAACAAGGTCGTGTGAAAACATGTCAAAAAGAAAGAATTCAAAGAATCTGCAAAAGTTTGCCGGGGCGGCGCTATTCCTATTCGTTATGCTGTTCTTTGCACTGCATGCGCCACATGTTTCGCATGTGCCAATGCGGGCAAACTCAATACCATCAACGTACCATTTTGCATATGCTCTTCCGAATTTCGCAAGGGCATCTGTATCTGCAAACGATTCTAATTATGGCACAAGCAGCACAGTGCGCAATCTAAGCGATGTTGCGTTTCTTCCTGCATGCGCTTGCGGCAGCGTTGAATACCGTTGCGGCGCTACGGAATGCGCAGGTTCATGCCCATCCGGTTGCCCTTCAGAATCCACTATAGTGCTGTGTGGCGGCACTGTAGGCAACCATGGAAGCGAGACATACTGTGCGTCAAAACCGCCTCCGCCCCCTCCTCCTGCATTCTCTGTATCCATATCCCCAACATCTGGCGCATATTCTGTAGGACAACCCATATCGATAGCTGCGTCAGTCTCTAACGGCAATTCGCCATACACATACCAATGGTACAACGACACAACCGGAACGCCGGTAGCCATTTCGGGGCAGACATCATCGACATATTCCGCTACTGCATCAGCTACGGGCAAATTCTCCTATTACGTCATAGCAACAGATGGCTCAGACAAAACTGCGCAGTCTTCAACGGGCCAGTATACCGTAGTCAGCATGAGTGGAACTCTTTCGCCGACTAAATTCATATTGGATGCAGGCCAAAACGTAGAATTGCGGGCATCGTGGGGCGGCGGAGTCCCGGATTATATTGTAACATATTATTCCGGCACGTCATCAAGCTGCTCTTCCGATACAAATGTTGTTGCATACTATCCTGATATACCAACTACCGCAAATTCGATATATGTATCCCCGACATCATCGACCTACTATTGCGCTGCGGTGACCGACAGCGTTGGCCAAACAATAGATATCGGGCCGTCCGACATAACTGTAAATCCTGCCCTATCAACTCCAACCATATCTTCTGCAAGCACGACATACGATGACGGGCAGACAATAACGCTTAAGGCTTCGGTATCCGGAGGCACGCTTCCATATACATTATATGAATGGTATAATTCTACAAGCGGCACAGGCATACCTATCCAAATATCATCATCTTCGACATACACCGAAATTGCAAATGGCAGGGGCACCTTCGATTATTACGTACGCGTAGCCGATTCTGCAACATCGCCTGCCGTTTCACCGAAGTCAAAACCTATACAGATAACGGTCAACGGGCTTCCAACGCCTACGATAACGCCGTCTGGCACCGCGATTTCGCAAGGAAGCAGCGTAACGCTCAAAGTTTCTGCAACCGGAGGCACGCCCCCATACACATACCAATGGTACAACGACACAACAGGAACGCAAATTCCCATAACGGGGGCAGAATCTTCAGAATACATATTTACAACTTCTTCATCTACCGCATTTGGGCTGTACTACTATAGCGTAAAGGCGACCGACAGTGCATCGCCTCCGCTTTCTGCCACATCTGCAGAGGCATCAATAAACGTGCTTCCTAAAGCATACCAAAGCCTTTTGGGAGCCCCTGAAACATGGCTCTCCATCGCATTCATATTTACGTTGATAGTAATACTGATAGCAGCCATAGTGTACATGCTTGCAAGCGTCATAAGCAGCTCTAATGCAAAGAACTGGGCGCGCATCCAGATATACGAAGCGGTCTTTTCGGTGGTGCTGTTCATAGCATTTATATCAGTAATAGGCGTATTCTTCATGAATCCCCAGGCAGCATACAGCAGCGCAGGCCTGGTGCCCAGCACATGCTCTGCTACCGATATAAATACGCTTTTCAACATGTCGGCTTGCGATGTCGGCACATTCAGCAACACTGCCTTCGGATATTTTGGAGGTTTATTTTATTTGGGATACGTAATAGGATTCGTTCCTGGCTTTGACGTCATCGCGCACGTCCCAGGGCAGATGGGCATCTCCGTCAAAGCAGGCTTAGAATCCATATTCCCCAAAAGCTTGGAAGCCGGGCTTTCAGTAGCATTTTCCATGATACTATTCATGCTAATGCTAAACAACATACAGCTGATACTGATATCGGGGTCGTTCTTTTTCCTAGTGGTATTCATCAGCATAGGATTGCTGATAAGGGTGCTGGGATTTACAAGGTCGTTCGGGGGCATACTGATAGCATTGGGCCTAGGGCTCGGCATAGTCTTCCCATTGCTTACGAGCATAACATACGGCTTTATAAATGTCCAGATGCAGTCCCAAGGCTTAGCATATCTGCTTTCATCAGTTAATCTATCGACGCTGGTGGCGGGATTCCTATCGCCCGCGACCGTAATAAGCGGCGGCGTCTATACGTTACTGATGTCTATAGTGGAAGGCATAGGCTACCTGGTAGCGGGGCTCACATTCGTGCCTTTTATAAATTTCATAATATTAGATGCTTTTATAGCTGACTTTTCAAAAGCAATAGGGGAAAGGATAAACTTCATGTCTATGATGGGCGGAATGATATAGTGTTTGCATGATCCACATTAAAAAAATAGCAAGGAACGTGCTTTTCTTTGCAGCTGCAGCAATGCTGGTGATTGTGCTGTTGCATGCAGCTAATGCTTCAACTCAGACACACGTTATAACACCAGTATCATTAAGGATTATAGGGGGCGGAGGAACTGCTTTAACCACCCCTACCGTATCTTCGCAATGCGCACTGGTGCCGTTAGCAATATCTGCTAGCATAGAGAAGAACGAATCATGGTACTGCCCCATAAACGAGCAGGTATACAGTGCATGGCTAAACTATCTGCCCCTGGCTCTTATAGTGTTGCTGCTGGCTTTCTTCATTGCCTCCATGATATTCATGGTGGGCACTGCATTGAGGAACCAAAAGATGAGGAATTTTGGGATCGGCGAAATATACGAAGTCCTTGCAAGCGCGCTGATAATAGGGCTTTTTGTCTACATAAGCGCGGTAATGTTCGGCATCGTGCCTGCTGTATTCGTAGGCAATATAAATCCCTTTGCGACGTCACTGCACCTAATAACAAGCACGATAAGCTCGGCTGAAAATATTTATACATCGCTTTTCAACGTCTACATGACAGACGCATTCATAGGCAGCATAAGCGTGTCAATAACGACACCTGTCACAGAAACCAGTGCCCTTACGAGCCTGATCGAAAGCGCCCAGCAGATAATATTAGTCCTATTCATGGCTCCGGCACAGGTACTGGCGTCATATATCGCAGATGGCATTTTTGCGCTATATGCTGAATACTACCTGATACTGTTCTTCGCTGTTGCCGCCGTTCCCGTATTCCTAATTCCCGGGGTCATCTTCAGGGTGATGATACCGACAAGGGCATTGGGGGGGATGATGATAGCGCTTGCATTGGGGTTCTACTTTGTGATGCCTATAATGTTTTCAGTGGCATATTACTTCACAGCGCCGCAATTGATGTCGCAGCTCAGCGCGGAGTCATTGCTGCTAAACAGGTTCAGCACGTCTAGCGTGCAGCTCAGTTCTATCAACCCGTCAAACCCCGCCATTGGTGCCATTAGCGAAATAAATACATCGATGCAGAGCTTTTGGCTTTTGATATTGTTCTATCCTGCATTGATAATCTCTGTCACATATGCATTCGTAGTGCAGGTTGCCAATTTCATCGGAGGAGCAGCGCAGATGGGTGGAAGGATAAGGGGCGGATTCATATAGGAAACAAATAAAAGGTTTTATACCAATAAGTATGAATGCAGTTATATGAGAGATTTGGATGGCTAACAAAATCGTAAATTTCCTTGGGCTACTCATGGTATCTGCGATGCTTCTCATCATAAGCGTTGCCCTTCCGGTATCCATAATGCCGTATTTCGCAAAGCTCATACTGCTTCTTCTTGCAGTTATGGTTGACATACTTGCATTTTCATCGCGATACTACGCCTATCTGCTTATGCCTATATTAAAGCAGAGGAGCAGGCACATAATATTGAGCAAGGAGGACGCATATTGGATGGCCACCTCTGCAGATTCGATATTGCACAGGAACAAGGAGGATTACATTGCAACGGTCTACATATCGATACCGTTGTATCTATCAGCTACTGAGATGCCTGACGAGCAGAAGCTCGAATTTTCAAGGCAGGTGAGCAGGCTTGTAGGGATTGCGCGCGATCCCGTCAGGTTCACAAGCCAAATGTATGTCATGAACAAGGATTCATACATACAGCAATTGCGCGACGCCATAAATTTATCGGAAAACGAGGAAGCTGAATTGGAGCAGAAGCCCGATGCATCGAAGGATGCCATTGAAAGGGTGAAAGGCAAGACTGCAATGTGGAGGAACCTTCTTGACAGCATAAGCAAGGATCTCTCGTTTGAGCTTATAAGCTATGCTTCAGTATCTGGCGTGGGCAGCAAGGAATATGAGGCTGTCAGCGTAGCCCAACAAAAAGCAAGGGAGCTGATGTCGGGCATAGGTTCAATATTCGGGATTACGCCGAGCATAATAACGGGCATGCAGCTCAAGAAGTTCATAGAGCCAGATTCGCTGATACCATTCTCTACCGTTACGGAGCAGATAAACAAAAATCTTGAGGAAGAGGTCATATAATGGATGAAGAAGGAGCAATATTTCTGATATTCTCGCTTATGCTCATGCTCATAGCGTTTTCTATGCTGTCGTCATTCGGCAAGGGAATATATCCGATTATAGCCGTGCTTATACTGGTTTTAGGCGTAGTGATGATACTTGCCCTAAACTGGGCCGATTTCATCATAATGCCTGGGATTACGTCGATGCTGGGCATTACGTTCCAGCCCGCCAATAATTACTACATAACTAAGAGGCAGGATGCAGTTGTGAAAAATGTAAGCGGGCTCTTCTATGCCACTGGATACGTAACCGCAAACATATTTGGCTACCTGTTCAAGGAGGAGAGCGCGCCTGAAGAAGACGAGGAGCGCCTGATGCTCGCCCCAGAATCATATGAGCGCCTCGTGATGAACATCGACTTCCCATATAAGTTTCATGTGATATCGTCAGGCATGGACATACAGAATGTGAGAGACGAACTCGAAGGCAAGCGTTCCTACCAGGAATTCGAGATGTCCCGCGCCTTGCAGGGCAACGCCAACGAGGTTACCATAACAGACATACAGAGGAAGATGAATGTAGTGCAGGCAAAGATAGACCGCATATCAAAAGGCGAAAAGCCAATAGCCACGCTTATGTATATAGAAACCACAGCGATAGGGGTAAGCGAGAAGGCTGCGTTTGACGCATTGGAGGAGCAGGTAAAGAGGCTGCAGGTAGCATTCAGCGCATTCGATCTCGAGTTGCGAAGGATAGTGGGCAGGGAACTTTACACATTGTTCCAGTTTAATTTCGCATTGCCTGTATCGTTTGCAGAAGAAGCCTCTCAGTTCAATCAGCAGAGTTGATAATTTATTGCATTAATGAATTAGGGTTTGAATATGACATTGTTGAAATTGCAGCATATAATGAGCAACGAGATTGCAAAGAGGGCATTCCTTTCCAGGCCTCCCGAGCCTCCGTCAAATGTGCTGATAAACGATCCTTTCCAAGGCATATATATAGGCAATACGAAGATATTCAAGGTGCCTTTCAGCTGGACATTCGCAAATGTCACAAACCCGCACATAGCGGTTGTCGGAATAACGGGCGCAGGCAAAAGCTATTTCGTAAAAACATTTTTGATACGTGCCAACTACGTCTGGGGCACCAATGCTGTGATAATAGATTGGGCTGCCGAATACAAGGCAT
This sequence comes from Microcaldota archaeon, assembly GCA_027332905.1. GTDB lineage: Archaea > Micrarchaeota > Micrarchaeia > Micrarchaeales > Micrarchaeaceae > JAMCYW01. The sequence goes on from DAHXGO010000005.1 coordinate 5,904, forward strand.
GGGTAAAGCAGAGCGGCGGCACCATAGTATCGCTCGGCAAGGGCGACTACATAAACATCATGGACCTTTCAGGCATGAAGCCGCTGGACAGGGTTAAGCAGATACTTACGGCATTTGACATACTGACTGACATAGGCATGTATCCAGAGCAGAAAAGGCTTACCGAAGAAGCCCTTGAGCAGGCGTATGTCAACGGAGGGTTCAACCTTTCCGAGCGCGCCCCTGACAGCGCGGATGCGCCTACAATAAAAGACGCCATATCCCTTCTCGAGGAGCATCTGCAGGAAGGCACATATGAATATCCTGCAGAGCTGGAAAATGCAATATATAGGCTGAGGCAGTTCGCGCGCGAAGGCGAGGACTATTTTGCCAGGAAAAGCACTCTAAACCTATCAAAGATTGCAGAATCCGGAATGGTGGACATAGACCTGTCTGGATTGCCTGACGAAAGGTTTCGTGCCCTCGCAGCCCTTTTCATACTGCAGACCTTAAAGGAGAGGATGCGCGTAGAAGGCTGGAGCGAATCTAAAGGCATAAAGACGATGGTGGTGCTGGATGAGGCGTGGAAGGTGGCAAGCGACGAGAAGAGCGATGCCATAATGATAGTCAGGGAAGGAAGAAAATATCAATTCGGCCTGATAGTCGCATCGCAGAATCCAACCGATATAAACGAGGCTATATTCTCTAATGTGGGCACAACGTTCATGCTTAGGATAAAGTTCGAGAAATTCATGAATTACCTGCAGGGGTCTATGAACTTCTCAGAGTTCATAAGGTCTGAGATAAGCAAGTTCGGGGTAGGGCAGGCAGCCGTGAATATGGCGTTCCAGACTGCGCAGCATTTTCCAGAGATATTTATACTCGGGCGCATCAAAGGCGAAGAGCCGCTTTATGTTTATACCCTGGATATGACCGATGTGCTGACGCAGAGCGAGCTTTCAGCTGGCATTATGCAGCACGACTACCAATTTGAAGGCGATGAGCTCAAGAACAAGTTCATAGAATATAATGTGACGTTAGAGGTAATAAACGCAGTATTCGCCCAGCTTGATGCGCAGAAGCGCTCGATGAAAATGCTTGATTTTATAAGGCTGATGAAAGAGAATGGAGTGAACAACAATGACCTGGTAACGTTCCTTAAAAGCATAAGCATAGAGGATACGCTGATAGCCAGGATAATATCCGCATCAGGTAGTTGAAATGGCAGCTAAAAATATCGGATCATATTCGATAACGAGGCCCGAATTAAGGCGCATACTGGTAGCATACAAGGTCGATGAGAAGAATGTGGAAAAGCTGTTCTCCGATATGGAGAAGGCGCACAGGCACATAAATATCGTCACGTTCATATCCCTGCTTGAGAAATCAGACATACAAAAGTCTACAATATCTAACATATTGAGGAGGCTCGGGATGGACGATGTGAAGATAAACAACGCTCTCAACATGGCAGACGAGCAGAAGCTTGCATCAGAATCAGGGCGCATATACGAAGCCATAATAGACTTCGACTGAGAGTGGCATATATGGACAAAAATTATAGGTGTATCCTATGCGGGCAGGAGAAGAATGGCATACCGGTCAAAGCTGACTATATCATAAACGGCATAAGATGGTTTAAGCGCAACGTGACCAAAAACGAAAAGCATTATACTCTAGTGGTGTGCAAAGACGATTATAAAAAATACCACAAGGCGCGCTCATCTTTCATCAGAAAGCAGGTCGAATACGTAGCGCTTGGCATAATATTTACCATAATGCTTGCCATAACTTCGAGGGGAAACCTGACTGGCATATTTGTAGGAGTCATCATAACGTTGTTCCTGTATTTTCTGTCATTGCTGAGCTATATGCCCTCGCTTGTGCTGCCCAATAAATACGATGCTGCGTCCAAGTAGCCCGCAGTTCAACGCTTTTATAATTAACTGCCCTAATAAATATGCTATGCACATTGGAATGTGCATGCCCGCGATTGTGATAAAATGGTTGAAAATGTAGGAACCGTAGAACCAAAGATTTCAGAATTTTCCATAAAAGGGACGCTGCTGGGGGATTTTTCTGCGATGTCAAACAGGTTTTCTACACTTCAGATGTTCTCCATAAAAATAAATCACGACAGCCTTGTATTGCTTACTGTAGAAAGCAGGGACATACAAAAGAATCCATTCCTATTTTTCATAATAACATTCAAGGCAGACTCGATAGAAGTCAAATACTCGATAGCGCTGGATACGAGCGAAAAGATGAGGCGCATCTATGTTGTCAAGAACCTCCTCTCCGTACTGTCGCTCGTTACTGATCTTTATTCGCCAGATCCGGTATCATTATATCAGTATGTAGACTCATCGATAGATGAATTGACCGGCTCGCTATCGCAAAGCTACAGTGCGCTATTCAATAATTATGATTCGTTATTCAATGAATATAGGGAGCTCAAAAGGCTAAACATAGAGCTTGCATCGTCAAACAAGAACCTCACTGCCCAGGCTACGGAGCTCAGCGCGCAAAATAACGAGCTTACTGAAAGGCTAAAGCAGCTTGAGACGTATTCCGACGAATCCCTGATGGTCATGATCGAGGAATGGATAGACTCCCATAACAATACGATAGACCTGGCCGAGTTCGCAAAGACCTACAGGATAACCATACCAAGAGTCGAGCAGATGCTAAACAAGATGGTTTCAATGAGTTATATAGAGCTTAAGGGTTAGTTGCATGATATACAATGCAAGGATAAACAAGAGGATAAAATATATCCGCATATATACTGTGCTAAAGCATGTCAGGGGCGAGCAGAACATGCTGACCAAGCTATTCGCTAGGGTATTTGCTGGTAAAAACAAAAATTGATGCGGTGCACTGCAAGTGGTCAACTTCAAAAAAATATTGGCATTGATACTTATAATGGTCATAGTGCTAATAGGGATATTCGGATATCTGGCGGCCATGCTGCGCCATGCGTCATCAATTCCTGCGCCTATCAATGCCGTGCATAATGTGACTACCGTATTATATTCGTCTATGGTATCACAGAACATGCTGTTCTATAATCAGAACAGCTCAGTATTTCCATATTCGCTGCTCTTCTATGACGCTGCGAATGTCCCATACGCAATTTTAAACGTATCGCTGCTGGGATCACCTCCCCCCTCCAATGTGTACATGCTGAACTATTCCAACGACTGCTTCGGCTGCGGAAACGCATTTGCAGCAGCAAGCGCAATAAAAAACGACCTGGTATCCTACGGCGTGATTAATTCGGCGGCATCGATAGGCGTGCTTTCGAAGTCCGATCTAACATCGATAAATAACGATTCGCTGCTCATAATAATAAACGGGCTAATGCCCTCTTACATGTTTGAGTACATAAACGGCACAAATGAAACAATGCTGCAGTACCTGCTGAATCGCGGCACAAGCATAATATATGCCGGGCAGAGCTTTTCCAGGCTTGTTCTTCCGGGCGGGGTCGTCGTGCCAAATTCGAACAACCTTCCATTCCTGTCTACATTTTCAACATCGCTTCCGAAAACAAGAACGTTTTATTTTAGCAATGCCACATTTGGTTTTACTTCTGGGAAGACATACGGCACTGCGTCTTATGCAAACATTTTCAACGGTTCCATAATAGCATTTTCAAATTATCTTAACTCATGGGGAAGCCCAAATGAGGCGGGCAGCGACATAGCGAAGGCGGCCGCCCAGGACTTCTGGATACCTAAATATGCGTCTGGCACTGGATTCATACCCGTTGGCAATTACAACAAAAGCTCGGGAAATATGGGCATAATATTGAATGAAACAGGATTTGCATACAATTCAACGTCATTGCCAAAGCTCAATGCAGGTTACCTGCGCGTCGCATTGTATGACAATATGACATACAATATTACCAATGCCAGCATATACAGGTATTATCTGTACCATCCGGATTATTCGATAAACGGATCAATATCGATGCCTGCAGCCATTATTCCGGGTGCATCTACTCCCGCAACGCTTGAAGTATTTACAAAATCATCCATACCCATAAGCATACAGCCCCATCTCAGCATATATACCCTCAACATGAGCAGGGTCGAGACGCTGCCTCTGCAATTCTTTTCTGCGTATGGCAACTTCACCTTCTTAAAATACATAACGCTGCGGCTTCCTCCTGGGAAATACATTGCAAGGCTGGAAAGCTTCTCTAACGTACAGTATGCTGCAGCGCTTTTTCAAGTGCCTAAAATAAAACTTTCCATGTCGAATGCAAACTTTTCGTCAAACGTATATAATATAGCAGTATCATCAGGCGGCATACCATTATCGGGCGTGAACTACTCGATATCTGTAAATGGGTTATACAAAAGTTCGGGCGTTATAAGCAATGGTACACTGTATTATGCACTGCCATCAGGGTCGCCAAAGATAAACGGCAATGCCACATTTGCTATTTCAATGCTTTCAAGGAATTTTACATACATATTTGTGCGCCCATCGTCTGCTATAAAAATAAGCAGCCAATACATAGAGCTTGCAGTAGTTGCAATAATAGTATTGATGATGGTTACGCTGGTGAGGGCGCCCAACAGGGACGAATTTTATATAGACGTGCCTAATCTGCCAAGGCAGGATAAGATACCAATAAAGCTAAAGCCCAACGAAGTAATAGGCGTCTTTGACAAGCTCAATTCCTATTACCATTGGAAGTATATGCCCCTGTCAAAAAACGAGGTAAGGATGGCAATTGCAACGAATCTCAGGAAGAACAACATGCCGATTAACCTTACATATAATAATGTGGATGTCATACTGAGCCAGCTAGTCGAAAAGAATGAATTGGTGTCGATAGATGATCTATATGCGCCTAAGTCATGGATAGATGCGAGCAAGCACGATATAGAATACCTCGCAGTGTTCAAGAAACTGAGGCTTTATTTTGTTTCGCATGCACTGATATTCAGCGATCTTGATGCGAGCAATGTGGCAGACATGACAATAGTGTCGCATGGAGAAAAGCTATACGTTGTTATATTCTCGCCTACAAGCCGATTCAAGAACATACCTGTATACGCGAATTCCATAACCTATATCGCATTTATTAATGAAGATAGGTTGGAAGAATTCAAGGATTCGCTTTACAGCAATGTCTCTCCAGATGTAGAGCAGTTGAAACTCTATATATCTGCTGGAATGATAAGGCTCATAGACGTAGACAACCCAGATGGCATAAGAATATAATTGCCGTAAAATGCGGCAGCGCCCTGCAAGGCTGCACTCCTTATTTGCCTAATGGGTCTGCCTCATCCTCTGCCTGTCCATCTGTGTCTTCCTTCTCTGTGGCTTTCGGATAATGGCTTGCCACTAGTGTGGAGATGCTCTTCTCTATCGATGCTTCGTCTTCCCTGGTTAGTTCGTTAAGATCCTTTGAAAGCCTTTTAGCGTAGCGCATTATTGTCTTGTACTTATTGGTCTCTACGTTGAATTGTTGTTTCCCGCGTATGTATCGCTGCATTCCCCTAGCTGCGTCCATGAGCGCAAGCTTTATCTCGTCTATTATCTCATCTGTGCTTGCAATCGCCTCCTTGCCAACCCCTGAATAAGGGATGTATACTGAAGAGACATTGACGAATACGCTGACTGGCTGGTTCTCTATATCTATCCCATATCTTTTCCACTGTATGCTGCGCACAGCCTGCGTTATGGCACAGCTTCCACTATCAAAAAGTAGCGGCACCCTATTTGCAAACCTTAGGATGCTGCCGGAATACTCGTCATCACCCAGTTTCTTGCCCGAATTGCCTCCGAACGATATGGCTGCTTCTACTACAAAGGGTATGCCTCCATAGAAAACCGACGGCTTCCTTTCCACTACATTTATGAAATCAGGATTCAGTATGTTCTTCATGGCAACCTTAATCTGATCCTCGCCGATCGGGCTTATAATGCTAGTTTCTGGGGCTATCCATTTGACTTGCTTGAAACCTTTGACTAGCCTTTCTGCATCGTCCCACTCAAGTTTTCGCGGGTCTTTTTTCATGTCCAATCCTGTAAGTGCGCCCAACTCATTTACCTTTGCACTGCTTACTCTTGCAAAGGTATCTTCTAGAAATACGGAAATCTTCCTGCTTTCGGATTTATGTGCGAATTCTATAAGATCGTTAACAGATATTCCGAGAGGATGCGGCTTTGTGGGTTTTGGCCTTTTTGGTATTTCGTTGACTGCGCGTATAAATACATACTCCTTATTGTCAGGATCAACAAACCTTATCTCCATGTGTGGATTGGCGAGCGCAGTCCTTTTAAGATATTCATATACGCCATGATCGCTATTCTCATATTTTACGGTTGCGAACTCTGCTTCTATGCTAAGTCCTGTACTGCTCTCTTCAATATCCTTATAATCCGAGATTACTGGCTTGTTCTGCACTGTGTCTATCGATATGCTGCACGAATATCTCTCTACATTTCCTGTTACTGATTTGACTTTTATCTGCTTTCCTGTAGTCATCTGCGAGAATAATGTGCATCCGGATGCTCCAATACCCTGCTGACCTCTCTGCTGCATATATCTGTGGAATTTTGTTCCGGCAAGGATGGTAGCCAGGGCCTTGCCTATATATTTTTTTGGTATCCCCGGCCCATTGTCCGAAACAACAACGCTGTATTTATTTTCGCCTATATTGCTTATGCGTATGCTTATGAGCGGAAGGATTCCTGCCTCTTCGCATGCATCAAGGGAGTTCGTCACGTATTCGTGAACTACCGTAACGAGCGATCTGACCATCCCTGCGTAGCCTAACATTTGCTTGTTCTTTTTGAAAAATTCGGAGATAGAATGTTCCTTGAACTCCTTGAACATCTCGTCCGCTTTTTTCGCCTCTGCCATAAAATCACACAAAAATATCTTTTTTATTTTTTCTGTGGGCTGCCTCCATCCTCCTGTATGCGAGTTTGTGCGAGCCGCCCTCTATTATGGTTTTTACTGCAGCCGTAGCCTCCTTGATCTGTTCCGTATTGCCTATGAAGCTTACAGTATCTCCGTAAACGCTAACCTTGGCAGAGCTAACCGTTTCTATGTACTTTTTTGCCTTCCCCTCGCTGCCTATCAGTCTAGCCTTGATAATCTTTATCCGGTTTTTGCTGTTGGCATAATCTGTTATGTTAAGGTGGGAAAAGTAATAATTTTCGTCCAGCAGAAGCTCTGCTGATTTAATGTCAAATCCCCGCCCGAACGCATAAAGCACATTTCGCGCCAGGTATTCTTCAAATGCATCGCCGTCTATGGCTATGCCCCCATGCATGTCTATGCTAATCTTGCATCTAAGCGATTTTTCCAGCCCTGCCAATATGCTCTTTCTCTCTTTCAATATGGCGAGCCTTTCCATTGGTATGTAAAGTTCTTGCATGGTATTTCCTCAATTAAAAACGCAGAATGCGTTGGTCAGTGCAAGTAAATCATTATGTTATAATATATAAAAGGTTTCTTTTCAAACCTATATACCGGTGAGCCATTGTACATTTCAATAGAAGATTTTCAGAAACTCGATATGCGCGTAGGCATAATAATAGGGGCAAACGAATTTCACGAAGCCCAAAAACCTGCATACCGGCTAAGCATAGATTTCGGCGAGCCGATAGGCGTTAAAAATTCCTCTGCGCAGATATCGAATTACGGCATAAACGAACTAATCGGCAGAAAGGTCATCGCTGTGGTAAATCTGAAGCCCATGCAGATTGCCAATTTCATATCAGAGGTTTTAGTCATGGGCGCATTGACCGAAAACGGCGTGCAGCTGCTGTCGGTTGACGGCAGCACAGAGCTAGTCAAAGGTGCTAAAATAGGGTAGTTGTAAGGATGTACGAGCTTAGACGTGCAATAACGCTGACCGATGCCATAATGATAAACCTGGGCGCCATAATAGGCGCAGGCATATTCGTAATAATAGGCATTGCAATAGGCGCAGCAGGCCCTGCTATAATAATATCGATTATCATATCTGCCATCGTAGCTATTTTCACAGGATTAAGTTTCTCAGAAATAGCTGGCCATGTAGCAAAAGAGGGGGGCTCATACGAATACGCCCGGGTGGCATTGATGCCGTCTGCTGGCGTAATGGCCGGACTGGCGTGGACGTTCGGCAACATAATAGCAATAGCGGCAGTCTCGCTCAGCCTGGGAAGCTATGTAAACATCTTAACTCACGCCTCGATACCTTTGCCATATTTTGCCATAATTTCTATACTGGCCTTTATGCTGATCAACATATTCGGGGTAAAGAATTCAGCAAAGACGATAACCTGGCTAGTCGCCATAAACATACTGATTCTTATAATATTTGTCATTGTCGGCATGTTTTATTTCAAGCCGTCAAATTTTGCATATATGCTTCCCTATGGCACAAGCGGAATCCTTACCGGGGCGGCATTAATATTCTTCGCTTTTACGGGATTCTCAAGGGTAACTACCATAAGCGATGAGGTAGTCGATCCTGAAAAGACGATACCAAAAGCAATAATAATATCGATAATTATATCGACAGTGTTGTACATAGCAGTAGCGATAGTGGCTCTGGGCCTTGTTCCATATGCGAGCCTTGCCGTTTCATCGGCCCCATTATCTACTGCCATAGCATCTATACACAACAATGTGCTGGATCTGATAATAGCCATAGGCGGCGTTGCAGCGACTGCGGGCGTCATGCTTACCGGCATATTGGGAACATCGCGCGTATTCTATGCAATGGGCAGGGACCTAGAACTTCCTAAGGCGCTTTCAAGGCTAGACAGGTTTTCCACACCCATAAACTCAATAGTCCTATCGTCACTTTTGGGCATAGTATTTATGCTTCTCGTATCGTTTGGAAACATAGTCGAAGCAGCTAATGCCTCTATATTGGTCTCATACCTGATAATAAACATAGCTGCATTCAATCTATGGCTCAAGCTTCAGAAAGGTGCACATGGGGACGCCGGAAGCATGCCTATGCCTTTAAGGAAAAAGAAGCACTTTGGCGCCATACCTATACTTGGTATAGCGAGCATATTGCTGATACTGGCATACATAAAGCTGTATGGCCTTGCCATATCGTTTGGCATAATTGCTGCGAGTTCGATATACTACGCAATGAGGCACTCATTATACAAAGAGATGTTTTCAAGAATCAGCATAAGAATACCTAAGCGCAGCAAGGTAAGAACATTTGGGAAGAGCAGGCCTGCCTGACGGGTTTATCTTTTTATATGTTAATTGGATAATTGAAGTGTATGGACGACGCATTCAAGGATTGCAGCATCGATGAAACGATAAAAAAGCTTTCTTCTAGAAACAACGGTCTGTCAGAAAAGGAGGCATCTGAAAGGCTTGAAAAGTATGGATACAACGAGATAATCGGAAAGCAGAGAAATTACTACCTGCTTTTCCTAAAAAAATTCTATGGCTCGGTTCAACTTCTGCTTTGGGCGATAGTTGCCATATCGCTTGTGCTAAAGCACTATGATGATTTTTATATCATATTGATATTGCTGGTATTCAATGCGCTGATCGGATTTTTCGAGGAATATCGCGCGGACCGCTCTGTAGACGCGCTAAAAGCTATGCTTGCGAAGATATCGACTGTAAAGCGCTCAGGAAAGATGACGCAATTACAGTCGCGTTTAATCGTGCCCGGGGATATCGTGCACTTCAAGCTTGGCGAAATAATACCTGCTGACTTGAAGCTGATTGATGCAGACATGCTGCAGATAGACGAGTCAATACTTACTGGAGAGGCACTTCCTGTCCAGAAACAAAAAGGCGCATTGGCGTATAGCGGGTCAACAGTAAAAAAAGGAGAAGGCACGGGGATAGTGATAGGCACAGGATACAATACATTCTATGGAAGAACTGCAAAACTCGTCGAAAACGCCAAACCTAAATCGCATCTAGAAGCTGCAATAATGAACATAGTCAAATACCTAGTAGTCGGGGATATCATCGTAATAGCAATAATGTTCGCATATGGCATCCTTGAGGTCCATGAAAGCATTGCCATACTGCTTCCGTTCCTGCTCGTAATGTTCATCGCGTCGGTTCCAGTCGCGCTCTCCGCTGCATTTACTGTTTCCATGGCTCTTGGGACTGAAAAGCTTGCAAAGAAATCGGTGCTGGTAACTAAGCTCGAGGCAATAGAGGATACTTCTAACATGAATGTCATATGCATGGACAAGACCGGGACTATAACAAAGAATGAAATATCCGTAAAGGAGATATTTTCGTTGAAGTACAAGAACAACGAAGTACTGCAATTTGCATCCGAAGCATCAAGGGCCGATGACAACGATCCGATAGACAATGCAATAATAAATTACGTCAAGCCAATGGAGGTAAAGACAGGGCGGCAGCTTAATTTCATGCCATTCGACCCATCATCAAAAAGGACCGAAGCCCTGGTGAGTTCTGGCAAAAAACGCTATTATGTGACAAAAGGCGCTGCGCATGTGATTATGGGCATGTGCGCGATAGACAAAGTGGCACGCTCTAAATTGCAGGCAAAGGTTGAGAAATTTGCCTCAGAAGGCTTCAGGACCCTTGCGATAGCGACAAGAGCATCCCCCCGAAGCAAATGGGCATTTATGGGGCTTTTGGCTCTTTACGATATTCCGCGCCCGGATGCAAAGGATCTTATAGATGAATTGAAGGCACTCGGAGTATCGGCCAAGATGATTACTGGGGATAATATTGCAGTGGCAAACGAAATAGCGCATGAAGTGGATCTTCATGGGGGCATAATAGACATACGCGCAAAGGACAACAAAAATGAGAGCATGCTCTCCAAGCGCATAATAAAAGCCGGGGGGTTTGCAGACGTATACCCGGAAGACAAATACACTATAGTAAAAGCATTGCAGAAGAGCGGGCACATAGTGGGCATGACGGGCGATGGGGTTAACGATGCCCCTGCATTGAAGCAGGCAGAGGTTGGGATAGCAGTGTCAAGCGCTACGGATGTAGCCAAGAGCGCGGCATCCCTAGTCCTTACAAAAAACGGCATAGAGGTCATAGTCGATGCAGTAAAAGAAAGCAGGAGGATATTCCAGCGCATGGCTACATATGCGATGGTTAAAGTAGTCAAGGTTTTTCAAATTATAGGATTTATAGCGATAGTATTCGTGCTTTTCAAGTTTATACCGATAACGCCATTCCTGCTTATACTGCTGATATTCACCAACGATATAGTCAACATAGCCCTGTCAACCGATAACGAAATGTATTCTAAGAAGCCCAATGCGTGGAGGATACGCCCCATAATAATAAGCTCTGCAATAATGGGGATTATACTGATGGTGGAGGCATTGGTGCTGGTGCCCTTGGGGCTCGGCATATTTAAATTTACAGTTCCAGAATTCCAGACTGCTGCATTCCTGATGTTCAATATTGGGGATAACCTGACAGTTTACAACATACGATCTAAAGCAAGGTTTTGGGATTCAAGGCCCAGTACGCCGCTTGTATTGTCATCGATTTTGGGCATGGGGATAGGGATAGCGTTCGCAGCGTCTGGATTGCTTATGAAGAGCATAAGCGGCTATGCAATCATATCAATAATAGGCGTGGCTATAGCATTCATGTTCTTGATGGACATAGTGAAGACGCACCTGTTCAAGAGATTTGGGCTCGATTGAATATCTATTTTATTAGGCTGGTTATATTGCCCGTTATGGACTGATAGGCCTCGCACGATGTCCACTGCTTTGGCTCCTTGCCGCTGTCTATGGCGTCCCTTATGCTATTGGCGAGTTCGCCATGCCACACATTTTCCAGATCATAGCCTATATCCCTCACATTGCCTACCTTCTGATCCCACATTATGGACGGAAAGATGTTGCCAAAGCTGTCCAAAAATAGCGATGCATCAAGGCTCTTGCTTTTCATTGGCATGCTGTCTGTCCTAACATATTCGGCCAGCTTCTTGAGGAATGTATGCTCTATCCTGGGTATAATCCCGAAGTCGCGCTCCCTTTTGCTAATGATAGTCTCAAGCTCGTCTGCAACGCTCTTCCTTTTCGCCAGCATGTCAAGGTTTGAATTGCCGTAATAATTAGACGATATCTGCCCAAGGTTCATATGGAAATCCCTATATTTTATATAGGGTATGTCATTCTTGACTGCATCGAATGTCCTCTGAAACTGCCCTTCGTTATAGCCGCTCATCGTATATCCGAACACGAAGTACAAATTCTTGTAGTCCTTCTGCAGGTCGTGCAGCCTCTTGAATGTGGTTATAGCCCTATCATAATTTCCAGGTACGCCGCGTATCTTGTCGTGCAGCTCCCTATATCCGTCAAGGCTTATCGTGATCGCTATCTTGGGTATGCCGATGTCCAGCATCTCCTTAATGCGCCTGATTATAAGGTCGTGGCTGCATAGCGAATTCGTCGGCATTGTCAATATGTATAGCCCTTTTGAGTTTTCGTAAAATGCCTTTGCTATCTCAACTATATCGGGCCTGAGGAAAGGCTCGCCGCCCGTAAGCTCTATCCATTTAAAAGACGTGTTTTTCTTTGCAAATGTCCGTATCTCGTCAATACTAAGCTCGCCCTTTGGCTTGAACTGCCATATATTGCATGTCATGCATCTGGACTGGCACCAGTATGTGATGGCGAAGTTTAATTTATACGGTTTATCGAGCTTCTTGAAATTGCTCTCCAATGCTGCTTTGCCCAATCCCGCAAGCTTTATCATAGACAAAAATTCACCATCAGATATTTAATCTATCTTCTCTATTAAATATTTATATTTGAGCGTTTGCTTTTAATATACGATGGCTGATTATGATGGATTCAAATAATATTAATCTAAAAAAGCTCAGCGGATTCCTGTGGGAAGTCGAAAAGGACGAATCTAATGGCATGAATGTGCCAGTGCATGTTTATGCGAATGAGAACATAGCAAACAGCATAAAGAAGGACAGGACCCTCATGCAAGCCGTCAATGCGACCACCCTTCCCTCGATAGTAAATGCTATGCTTGTAATGCCGGACGGGCATGAAGGATACGGATTTCCTGTGGGCGGGGTTGCTGCTTTCGATGCAAGCAGCGGCATCATATCACCGGGCGCAATAGGCTTCGATATTAATTGCGGCGTTAGGCTAATTAAAACAAATCTGGATGCAACGGAGCTTGCTCCCAAATTAAAGACCCTTATGGACAGGCTCTTCAGCAATGTTCCCAGCGGCGTGGGCAGCAAAATAAAGCTTGGGTTCACAAACGCAGATCTTGAAAAAGTCGCTACTGAAGGCGTAGGCTATATAATAGGCAAGGGCTTCGGCTTTAAGGACGATGCTGAGAGGATAGAGGAATACGGGTGCATACAGGGTGCTGATCCAGATAAAGTCAGCAAGATGGCAAAGAGCAGGGGCGTGCAGCAGCTCGGCACCTTGGGGGCAGGCAATCACTTCTTAGAAGTTCAGAAAGTCAATAAGATATTGGATGCAAAGCTCGCCTCCGCTTTCGGACTGCAGGAAAACCAGATTGTAATAATGGTTCACAGCGGATCCCGAGGCTACGGCCATCAGGTATGCAGCGATTATCTCAGGGTGCTGGGCGAATACCAAGCATCGCACAACATAAAGCTAGCAGATCCCGAATTGAGCTATGCCGATATCGGCAGCAAGGAAGCTGATGACTATCTGGCTGCAATGCGTTCTGCGGTCAATTTTGCATTTGTAAACCGGCAGATAATGACTAATTCGATAAGAAAGAGCTTCGAAGAAACATTCGCGAAGAGTGCAGATTCGCTGGGCATGGAAATTGTATACGATGTTGCGCACAATATAGCTAAATTGGAGGAGCATAACGTAAACGGCAAGCGGATGAAGCTCTACGTCCATAGGAAAGGCGCCACAAGAGCGTTCGGCCCAGGAAGCCCGGAGCTGCCGAAGATATATCGCGATTTTGGCCAGCCGGTAATAATACCTGGAAGCATGGGCACTGCAAGCTACGTACTTGCCGGCAGGGCTGAAGCTATGGATGAAACTTTCGGCTCATCATGCCACGGATCAGGAAGGCTCATGTCAAGGCACCAAGCCATAAGGGACATTCCTGCGTCAAAGACGCTTGGAGACTTAAGGGCTAAAAAAATAGAAGTAAGGGTAAGGAGCACAAAACTTATAAGCGAGGAAGCCGAATGGGCATACAAGGACGTCGACGAAGTGGTCAGAAGCATCGCAGGCGCAAAGATTTCCAACATCGTTGCAAGGCTGGTCCCCCTAGGGGTAACTAAAGGATGAAAAATTCGCATCACTGATAGAAAAATAGGGCATGGGATAAAGAAAGTATTATCCCTAAAAATCCCAAGTAAGGATACTCATGCCAATTCTGCAGTATCGTCAAATATGCATTTATCCGAAGGTCTACTTTCGCTTGAGCCTCGAAGCCATATAATCCTGCTCCACTTGCTTGGTGTTATTAAGGTAATCCTTTCCGGAATTTATCCTTTTGGCTACTTCTTCTACTATTGCGGATTGCGGCTTTTTTTCAGGCAATATAAAATTTAATAACTGTTTTTGGATGACAATCTTCTTCTTATCTATCATAATCGCAGCGCCCTTCCTTACAATAGTATCCCCCTGATTTTTTCTAAGCAATTCTTTATATTTCTCTAACGACTTGACGTTTTTGTCCTGTTCTTTCTTCTCCCTTTTCCTATACTTAATCTGCTGTTTTGTTGCACCTGCCGGCAGCGGAGGCAATACTGTAATTTTTGGCAGGTAATAGTCGTCCGGCTCCAGCCTTAAGTGGTATTTTTTTTCTATATAAGGAAATTCTAAGGTCGCATATGTAACGTTTATGTTTTTGAAGTATTTGCCTATCTCTATCTTAGTTATAACCGATACGCTTGGTATAAATCCAAATTTTTCAGCAGTATACAAGCTTTTTCCCTTCAAGAAAGACTTTAAGTCGCTATTCTTAAGCCTATCGAGAGCCTCCCTGTTATTCATGCTGATGTACTCAATTTCCTTTTTAACCGTTTCTGGGTCATAACTAATGCTAAGCAACAGATTGGATATGCCAAAATCTGTTGTAGATTTACAAACCATAAACCGTTTGTCTGTGACTATCAGGTTGCCGTTTTTCTTAATTTGGTTGCCCGTAAATCTCAATGTATCTATGGTGCCATAACTATACGCGTTTCCCAATGTGGAATCACTATTCCTCCTAGCGGCCGCGGCAAATCTCTTGCCAACTCTTGCCGCTCTATTATAATATTCGACACCTGGGATTATTGCTATGATCTTTTCTCCATCGAGAAGAAAGCTATTGTGCTTCTGGCCAATTTGGCTTCCATTTTGAACACTTATTTCGGACATAAATTAACTAAGCGTTTGTCAAATATTTAAATCTATCGCGAGTTTAAAAAATGCCATCATTAAAGAAATCGAAGT
Source organism: Microcaldota archaeon (assembly GCA_027332905.1). Taxonomy (GTDB): domain Archaea; phylum Micrarchaeota; class Micrarchaeia; order Micrarchaeales; family Micrarchaeaceae; genus JAMCYW01. The sequence goes on from DAHXGO010000005.1 coordinate 21,312, forward strand.
AAAAATAGGTGCCCATTATCGGGCACCAAAAAGAAAATCAGCTATATCCTGAAAATGCCCCTATCGCAGCGATCACAAAGCCTATTATGGCCATAAGGAAGTATCCTGTAGAACCAAGGGTCAATGCCACGAAAGAGATTCCTGCAGCTACTGAAAGACCCATGCCCCCCATCTTGCATTTCTGCTCATGTACCAATGGGTGGTCTGCCAGATATGTAAAGCTGAACAAGAACAAGGCTATGGCTGATATCGTTCCTATCCCAACGAATATGGGCAACCAGAAGCCTCCGAATCCGCTGAATATGCTGCTGCCAGTAAACAAGTTTGCAGACATCGCATATACTAAAAACAGGAAGAAAAGGCTTCCAATGAATTCTAGTGCAAACGCTGCACCGTTTATTTTTTTCTTTGCCATTTTATATCACTGGTTATAAAGCCAAGAGAAGCTTTTTAAGGCTTTTTGCACCCTACGACACAATGTAAACGCAAAATGTATGGCATGCAAAAGGCTAATGTATGGTTTTGCGCGCGCGAATAGCAAAAGAATATGCGCCCTTGCCGGGATTTGAACCCGGATCACAGGCTCCGCAAGCCCGCGTTCTGTCCAAGTTATACTACAAGGGCATTATCAGATTATGCTGTTTGTTCTTTCATCGCAGACAGGATGCACATCCTCACGTTTTCAAATGTGTTCATGCCTTTTACTGCATCTGAATTAAACCATCCTATTTCATCTGACTCATCACGATTCAATGATACCTCTCCAGATTTTGGGGTTGCAAGGTAGACCATGTCAAAATGAATGTGTTTTTCAGCTTTATAAGGAACATTTTCATATATTGTAGCGAAAGGCTTTATCAGCGTTGCGGCTTCGTCGCCCGAATAGTTGAAAGCCCTGCTTCCGAGAAGCTCTATATCTAATCCGGTTTCCTCTTTTGCCTCCCTTACTGCTGCTTCGTAGGGGAATTCGCCTGCCTCTATGTGGCCGCCAGGGGGCAGCCATACGCCCAACTTCTTGTGCTTTATCAGCAATACCTCGTCTTTGGATGCGTTGAATATTATGCTTCCGGCGACCATGCACCTTTTCATATTAACACTATT
>DAHXGO010000060.1:0-4366 GCA_027332905.1 Microcaldota archaeon
GGGACTGGCAACACGCTACTTAGCATGGATGCGGGAAACGACGTGAAGTTTACAATAGGCTACAAGGTGACGGAGTTCCAGGAAGGAAAACTCACGGTCGATTCCCAGAAGATCGTATTCGCTTCAAGCGATTTTGAAATGAGCTTTGACAAAGATTGCTCATTTAAATTCAAAGCTGGGCACGACAGCTCAGAGCCCAAAAGGTGGGCCATAGGCGAAACCCAAAACCGCTTGATGAGAGCGAGCGTAAACTCAGGGAATACTGAAAGGATAAAATTCGCCATTATATGGGCTCTGGATGCGATAGCCGCCGAGCTGGAGATGCATTCGCCGCACGAATCCATCCATGAGATAGGTGCGATAGCGGCGAAACTTAAGCTCACGGAACAAAAGCTGGCTGACATAAACCAGGGAAGGATATCCAGGCTAAGGGTGCTTGTGGAAATGGCACAGAAGACAAGCCAGGAGCTTGGCGAACTCCAAATGGGCTGGATTCCGCAGTTCAACACCATCGTTAGAAACTCAAAGGAGAACAGCAGCGCACTTTCAAATCTAAATTTGCCCGACTTAGAACAGTTAAAAGAGGATTTGATCGAGGTCAAGGTAGAAATTGGCAATGTGATACCAGGGCAGGTTAGGCTGCTCGGCCTGCTGGAAACCGCGATAGGATTTTTAGAGGAAAAGAAGCCGCTCTACATCAACATAGCTGCGGAACGCATACGCGCTGTCAGCAGCGAAATTAATAACATGTCACTGGCGTTAAGGGATTTCGTGATTCTGAGAGCCGCATTGCAGGGCATAGCAAAAACGCTGAAAAGATCGAAATGCGAGATAAAACCGATTCCATTCAGAATATCGCTGAGGAGCGTAATCGATTCCTCCACAAACGCATTTCTGGACAGCAGCCCAGAAACGCAGCGCGATCAGTTCATCGACATGCTGTAATCACAGCTGCATATCCAGCTCTACTGTAATCGGGGCGTGGTCAGATCCATGCACAGAACCGAGTATGCCGGAGCTTTTCACCCTTTCCTTTATGTCATCGGTTACAATGGCATAGTCTATGCGCCATCCGATGTTCCTCTCTCTTACATTCGACCTAAATGCCCACCAGGAATAATGCCCTCCCTCTTTTGTGAACATCCTGAAAGTATCGACATATCCCATGCCGAGGAATTTGCCTATCCATTCCCTCTCCTGGTTCGTGAATCCAGCATTCCCTATGTTCTCTCTCGGCCTTGCGATGTCTATCTCCTCATGCGCGACGTTGAAATCTCCGCACAGGAGAACTGGTTTCCTCTTCCTAAGCTTCTGCGCGAAAGCGGCGAACTTGTCGTTGTATCCAAGCTTGAAGTCCAGCCTTTCCAGCTCCCTTCTCGAGTTGGGGAAGTAGGTGTTAACAACAAATAGCCTATCGAACTCCGCTGTCAGCACCCGTGCCTCGTCGTCTATCGCTGCATCGCCTATCCCATATGTGACCTCTAAAGGCGTCTTCTTTGTGAGAGTGAGAAGGCCGCTGTATCCCTTCTTCTTCGCCGGATAGAGGAGCGGAGTGTACCCGTTGCCGTGGAGCTCGAGAGGAAGCTGATCAGCCTTTACCTCCTGGAACATGAGGATATCGTACTCCTTCGAGCTTATCAATGGAGGAAGGCCCTCCTTCTGCAGCGCGCTCCTTATCCCATTTACATTCCAAGAGAGTATCTTGATTATCCCACCCAATTCTAGTCTAACAGGCTTTGCACTTAAAATAGGTTTTGCATCAACTTAAAAGTGCAAGATTGATATTAAAAATGCAGGCTAATCAATGTAACTTTTTCTGCGCTATTGGCATTATCTTTAATTCTTTAGCCAAATCCTCTGTGCTATTATTCAAATCTGTAACGACGAGCTTCTTTTTATCTACTAAACGCTCTACTGAATCATAGGTCATAACTTCCCATTTATCCCAGCTTAGCCTTTGTTGTATCATTGGTTCTGTAAACTTCTTTTTAAGGAAAGATAATCGTTGTTTTGGTATAATAATGAACTTTCTGGTTTTATAAGGAATATTCGATGCTCTTATTATTGCATCCGTTATCTGTGTAGAGTTTTCAACTTCAAAAACGTACTTTATCGTTTTGCCAGAAAACCACAAAACATCAATTTCCCTAACTCGGTGCAACCTCTGCAAAGGCAGTTCAAGGTCTTTTACTGCAATCCTGTCTATTTCTGGTGTTTTATCGGCGGAATATACTTTAAAGCCTAACTTACGACCCAATACACAGAGCTTTAGTTCCATTTGGCTATGCATGCTTTCTATCTCTTTTACTTCTGGTTTAAGTCTCCATTTACCCTTTACCTGAGTCGCATATTCTTTCAAGAATGTAACAATAGTGGTTGTTTCTGGCGTATGTGAATTTGGAAATTTGATAAAAACATACTGTAATATATCATCTAAGGATACTCTATCTTTGCTTTTTAGTACATCCAATACAGCTTTTTCAACACGTTCATTAAGGGGAAGTTTATCTAAGAAGGCAATTTCTGCTGGATTTTTGAACCACCATGCCTTACCCTTAATAGCACCAGAACCAACATTCACTAAAATAAATTCTTTATCGATATGCTTTTCTAATATGTCTTTTATATCCGTCTTTGCTCCAAGAAGTAATCCATTTTTCTGAAGCTCTACATCAACAGAATTAAGTATAAAGGAATACGGCGTGGGTTCGCCTCTGCCTGCCAGTACTCCCTTTACCGTATCTACAACCACTCTCTCATATCTTTCCTCATCTATTTGATCTTCGGTCTTAGTTACAAGCTCTTTTGGTTTTTTAAATCGAATATAATAATCGCCTATTGCACTACCATATGGTTGTCTGCCTGATTTTACGCTCCTTACCGCTGGAGGCTGATATACTATTTTCTCTAAATCAAAGCCGCCAAAGACAACTGCCCTTATAAGTGAATTTCTTATTTTTATGTCTGTATTATGGAACGTTACTGTGAGGTATTTATCTGGCTTTAGGACTAAATACATCTGCTTGAAGGCATCTCTAAGCATCTTATCATATGTCGTAAAATCCTTATTCTGATTTTTGTTTATTGTAATTTCATCGTCAAAATCTAACTTGAGTTTTAACCATGCTGCCCAAAGTGTGGATAGTTCAAAATATTGAACTGCACCACCATAAGGAGGGTCGGTAAAAATATAGTCTATGCTATTTGGTTGGAGGATATTTTTCTTTGGTTGCGCTGAGTCGATTAATTCGGTGGCAGATTGTGTTTTGATGAATACATTACAGCCATTATCTAAATCCTCAAATTTCTTTGCGGGTTTGTAGTACTTCCCAACAACCTCATTGGATTCTTTTTTACCTCTATAAATCTCCTTGTATCTCAGACCAACGTATCTCCAAGCATTTAATTCCCAATTCTCAGGCGGCAACCAAAAGCTTTGAACTACCAAACCTTTGTTTATCTTACCTACGCCCTCATGCACATATGGCATCATTTTTGTTGCATTTGCAATGAAGGATGTGAATATAAACTTGAAAATGTCTTTAATGTTCAATTCAGCTTCGTTATTAGTGGGCAGATTTTCTATGAAATTGTATATGATTGAGCTGGCAATTAGATTCCTTTTTGTAAATAGTTCTGATACAAATTCCTTACCCTCTGCTTTCATAAAAGGAGTCTTACCATACGAAAATTTAACATCGGCAGGATACCAATAAGGAATATCCATATTTTCTACTTCCTTCACCTTTTTATAGTCAGCATCAATTAATGGGGTGCGCATTAATTTACAATTAGGGCAACGATATACTTTTTCAAAAGGCTTACCATCCCTCCAAGCCATACCAAAAAGAGGTATTCTTGTCTTGCACTTATTACAGGCTGTTTCATAGAGATTATTTAGCGTATCCTCCAATTGACTTACCATTTTGTAATAAGTAGCACTGAATAATTCCAAATCTATTGGAAGGAAGGTGCATCTCGTAATAAACGTGGCCATAGGGTCTAAATCTATTGCAACAGCTTTTCTACCATTTCTAACGGCTTCTAATGCGGTTACCCCACTACCAGAGAAAGGATCTAAGACAATATCTCCATCTTTAGAATAAATTTTAATATACTCAGATACTACATTGTGTGGCTTTCTCGCCCACCAACGATGCATACTATACATTGGCGGATGTGTCTTCGCAACTATAGCGTAATCAATATCTTCTTTGACCAAGTAGAACCCCTATTCATTTGTGTAATAATACTTATAAATTCGTACTACTTGCAAATTCTGGGCGTATTCCAAGCACGTGCATCTCCTGTATCAATACGAGTATGTTATAGGCTATAAACTTGCAAAGAAGCTCATTTACCTGCG
>DAHXGO010000061.1:0-4339 GCA_027332905.1 Microcaldota archaeon
CGCTACTCGAACCCTTAATGCACATCTCCAAATACTCCATGACAAGCGTAGGCCCGCTTCCAGGATGCAGGTTCATAAGCACCCGCATAATCTCAAGGCAGCTCGCTTCGCTTGGCATAAAAGCCAAGGTTGTAGCCGTGGATCACCACAGTGCGCATGCGGCTTCGGCTGCATTCACTTCTGGTTTCAGGAATGCCTTGGTAATAACCATTGACGGGGTAGGCGACGGGCTCAGCGCTTCGGTAAGCACCCTCTCAAAAGGGACTCTCTTAAGGCACCACAAAATAAACGCCCGCAACTCCATAGGCATATTCTATGAACAGGTTACCAATATACTGGGCATGCGTGAGCTTGAGGATGAGGGAAAGATAATGGCGATGGCCGATTATTCGTATCCGTTCGAGCTCAGGGATAACAAGCTGAAGGATTTTTTTACAGCTAAAGATATGGATATAAGGGCAAGATACGGCCCCGTCTCGCAGTACCGCAGGCTCTCCAGACTCTCATGGTCAATTCCAAGAGAACAGTTTGCATACATGGCCCAGCAGGTGCTGGAAGAGAACGTGGTGAAGCTGTTTTCCGAAGCGGCAACCAAGTTCGGCATGCACGATTTGGCATATGCCGGTGGAGTTGCGTCCAACATAAAAGCAAACATGAAGATAAGGAAACTGGAAGATACGCGGAATCTTTACATATTTCCGCACATGGGCGATGGAGGCATAGCTCTCGGCGCCGCAATGTACGCCAACTACATAAATAACGGTGTATCAAGCTACGAATTCAGCGATGCATATCTCGGGAGGGACTACAGGGAAGAGGAGGTGGAAAGAGAGCTGAAAAAACACAAGTGGATAAGATACGAGAAAGAAAAAGACGCGCCAGGCCACGCTGCAGAGCTGATAAGCAAGGGAAATTATGTATTATGGTTTAACGGCCGCATGGAATACGGGCCGCGGGCATTGGGAAACCGGAGCATACTCGCAAGGCCCGATTCACATGAGGTAAAGGACATGCTAAACATATCCGTGAAGAAGCGGGAATGGTACCAGCCTTTTGCCCCGTCGATCCTCGAAGGTGAGGCCGAGAGGCTCTTCGAAGAGGTAAAATGCAGGGACAAGTTTATGACTATGGCATATGCTGTAAGGGAATCGTGCAGAAGCCACATGGAATCAGTAATGCATGTGGATTCTACGGCAAGGCCTCAGATGGTAGGAAAGGAGAACGAAAGTTATTCAAGGCTTATAAAGAAGCTTAAGGAGAGCACGGGATACGGTGTTGTGCTTAATACGAGTTTCAACATACATGGCATGCCCATAGCAGAAAGCCCGGAAGACGCACTTAACACAATGAAAGCAACAGGCTCCAGATACCTGTTCATAAACGGTTATCTCATCCAGAATAAAGAGGGTAAGAAATGACGCTAATAGGCTATGCTGTAACAATCTCCATGCTGACCAGCCTCGTAATATTATGCGCTTCACTGATAAAATCCCGAAAAGCCCTTCTTCGCAGGGAATCGGGCACACGTGCAAGGAAATCCACTGGCATTCTCCTTGCGATAATTGTATTCTTTTTATTTTTCTCGCTGTTTTTTGTAAGTGCCACAGAACAGCTATATTTTGATGAAAACATATACCAGGGCATAGCGGTAAACATATTGTCCCATGGCAATGCGCTTTGGTGCCAGATAGGTACGGGATATCTGAAGGGCTGTTATTCCAATTCCCTGTATCATGACCCTGTCGGCTGGTCAGTGATTATAGCCCTGGCTTTCATGCTCTTCGGGATAAGCACGCAGACCGCATTTGCTCTTCAGCTCGCCGTAGGCGTATTTGCAATAGCGCTTACCTTTGGACTTGCGCAACATGTATACGTGAACATTCGGACGTCTTTAACTGCCGCGCTTATATTTGCCCTGTCTCCAATTCTTATAATATGGTCTAGGACACAGGCCGCGCCTGATTTGCCGTTCATGATGCTCTCTACAGCATCCTTCCTTCTGTTCTTCTTGGCCATAGAAAAGAGAAATGCATGGGTAACTGCAGCGTTCCTTGCAGCACTCATTATGACTGCATATACGCGCTCTGAAGCCATTCTATTATTGCCAATATTCGCATTCCTGTGGCTGACATATCCGTCAGGGCGAAGAACAAAAGATCGCATCGGGGAGCTGTGCGGATCACTGGCAGTCAAAAAGCTTAATCTTGCAATTGCAATATTATTCATTCTGCTTATATACCCGGAACTGCTGTATGTGTTCAGGCTTGCGGTGAACCCGCATTACGGGCAGAATGAAGCAGGCACACAACTGTTCTCATATTCATCACTGGTCAACAATGGCTCAACAAACCTGAAATTCCTACTTGGCGGCTTTAACCAGATCTCATTTTATCCTGCATTGTTTTTAGGCACGCTAACAATATTTGCGGTGGCGGGAGCTGCCTATGCAATAATACTGCGCAGGAGAGATGATTTATGGAAGCCACTTGGCATATCCGTATGGGTATTGGCTTATTTCTTCTTTTATTCATCATTCTATGCAGGATCTGCAACATACGGTGTGGACTCAAGGTTCATGCTTGAGCTGCTTCCCGGGATATGCATAATGGGGGCATATGGATTCTCGTCCCTCTCGAATTCCCTTGGGTCAATGTACGCGAAGGCGCTGCAGACCCAAAAGAAAAAAACAATATCCAACATTATGCTGTGTTCGCTGCTTATGCTGGGCGCCATAGTGCCTTTTTATATGCTTATCCCGCTAGTAACCCTGCCTCCATCCAGAATGCCGCAGCAGTCGCTGATATATCCGGCGATGCAGTTCTTCTATAAAAACTACGATACAGTTCCTACGAGCTGCATGGTATTCAGTTTCACCCCTGAGATATGGTACGACGTAAACCGCAGCTCTGCGCAGGTAAGCTACGCGAACAGCATCTCTCCTGAAACCCAAAGCTACATGTCCAACTACACCTGCTTTGTATTCGATTACGGTTACTGGTGCAATACCCCTCCATACGACAACACGCTATGCAGGGGTTACAATTCTTCGGACGGATGGAAGACGCTGGCATACAACACCAGCAATGGGCATGTATTTGGATTATACGAATTCAATACTACAAAATAATTAAATCGCTTAAACCCTCATATGTCAAGTATGAACTTGGAATAGAAAACCCCTCCCTTCTTTGTTATCTTAAGGTTGTGCGGAGTGACTGCCTTTACGTCAAGCTTGGTAAAATGCCCCTCTGGCCTCTTCAGGGAGATTACCGCATCTATCTCAAACATGCCATTTTTATTCCCAAAATTCTTAACAAGCACAGTCCTGCAGGCCATCGCCCTGCCCTGGATCTCAGAGAGGACATTCTGGAGAAACTTCCAGAGGACCAGATCTCTGCTCACCGAAGTAACTTTTATCCGCAACGATGCGGATTTGCTGTCAGAGGAGGCCACTGCCACCCTTTCAAACATCACTTCAAGTAGCGCATCAGAGCTGTTCTGTGCGAGCTGCGTCAAAGTCCTTCCTCGCGCTATAAATCCTATGTCTGCCGTATGCGAAATTATCGTGAAGCCGCGCTTCATATCCGTATTCGATAACACAATCTATATATACTTAACAAAGGATATAGCCTTGTCCTGTGAAGAAAAGAGTAACTGCTGAAATGTGATGACGTCCATATCGTCTGAGGGCAAGATGTTGCAAATGAGATTGAGAAATAGTACTGTAATAATACTGATATCCTTAATGGTGCTACTAACCCTCTTTAACATAATCCTAGTTTCACCATTTTACATAAGCGATACAAACCCTTATTCATATACATCAATGATAATCCTGCCGCTCCCGCTATTCTTCATGCTCGGGCTGAAGGAGAAGTTCAAGGTAGATCTCGATAGCAATAGCATAATCCTAGGCATCGTCCTGTTTGTCCTTTTTATGCTTTCAGATGCATATCTGTTCCTGGCATTCTCCTTCCTATTCATAAGCTATGGGATAATCTTCATAACGTACCCATTGCTTCTGGCATCGATAATATCGCTTACAATGGGGACAAGAAGCATAAGGAGATTTAGCAGCCAGATTGCATATTCCATATTCGGCAGCTCGGCAGTCCTGATGCCGGTAGTTGCCCTAAATAACCAATTCGTGTTATTCAACACGTCTGTAGTATTCCAGATAATAAAGCTTTTAGCAAGGAATGCGGTTTACATAAGCCCCATAACAATAGGGCTGAACGGCTCCTATATAGGCATAGGGAATGCATGCGTCGATATAGGTGCAATTATAGCTATAATATTCATAATGGTGCCAATTGCATATTTTTACGATGGCAGGGCA
>DAHXGO010000062.1:0-4335 GCA_027332905.1 Microcaldota archaeon
CTATTTCGAATTGCGTAAAACCATAATTTGAAATCAATTGTTCAGCTATTGCTGCGCGTATGGCAGGTATGGCTAATTTTATTACGTTTTCGCATGACATTCTCATGATATCATTCAATCCCAAATATGTCTTTTAGATTTTTCTTTACGCCTTTTTGCGGATTCCAGAATGGCTCTTTCTGCCCATTTTCATTGCTTTCGGGATTCGCAAATTTCTTTTGCGGTTTTTGGCGCGTTTGCACATTGGCATATGTCTGCTTCAGCGGCTGGAGTGCAGGTTTTTGCTGTTGCGGCCTCCTTTCTGTGATTGGCGCATGGATGTATTTTTCGAACAGATCGCAGAGCTCATCACCATCAAATGAGCTGTCTAGAAGCACAGTATTGACGCCAGCTTCATCTATAGAGTCAAGATCATCTGCAGTTTTGCAGAGCACCGCCCTTATGCCATCCAATTTATTTGCCTCGATTGTAAGGACTGCAGGCTTCGAGGTTATTATTATATTCAGGTCAGAATCCCCGCTATGGGATATGAGGTCCTTGAGCTGTGTGCGGTAATCGCTTTCACTCTCTTCTGAAATTATGGCCTTATTGCCATTTCGATTGAGGAAATTGGCCAAATGCACCCCCATGTGCAGGTCTTCGGCTATTATATAAGCTTCCATAGTGTCCATAGTATCAGTTTTATATTATTATTTTAAATATAATGAATATTAATCTTTTTATTGTTTCTTAACCATATATAATTGCAGGTGTTTAGTTTGAGAGGAAAAGAGACCATAGTAATATGCGAATCATGCGGGAGAAAAGTGCCAAGAAACAAGGCCATAGTGTTTGAAAAAGCGATAAGCTTTAGTACTGACCTTNAGACAACGAACGACGTAAGATTCTTTGAGAAGAGGAAGGTTTATTATTGCATAAGCTGTGCAAAGCACAGGGGCATATTCGAAAAGAAAAAGAGGCAAGCAATCGAACATTCTAAGAAGCTGATGTGATGACAATCGACCCCGAGAATATGCTCATATTCAAGGTACGCGAGGATAAAGGAGAATTGCCAAAACCTCCGAATGCAAAAACTCGGGCAGCTAATCCTAGCACAACAGCTGCGCCAAAAAAGAAGGTTCAGGCGCGCGATGAGGCAAAAAATGGCACTATCGTTCAGGCGCAGAAGACCAATGCTGCAACGTTCAATCCAGCGGCAGAGAATTCGAGCGTAGGGTATGTATCAAATGCGTCGTCTTATAGAGAGGTAGCTGATGCGCTCATTACGGAGGGGGAAAACGTAAAAGATTATATAGGGCATGGGGCCAAAAGCGGGGAGACCAGATTTGAAACCGAAAGCAAAGAAGCAGCTATAGGATTGTCATGCGTATGGCACCCGTGGAGGCCGGCATATGCCATATGCAGCTCTTGCCATAGGCCATTTTGTTTTGAGGATATAGTAGAAAGAAACGGAAGATATTACTGTTTGGAAGATGTAGACAAAGCCGAACCGGCAAAGGAGCTTGAAAACGTCACCTATAACAGATTGGGAATCATATCTGCAGCCATGTTTTCTGCGGCGTTTGTGGCGTTCTTACTGCTTGGAAGCAGCCAATTAGGATATGTGATAAATTTTGCAAATAAACTTGGATTTTTCACTTTCATATCAAACATAAAGTTTGATTACATGTTCCCGATTATAGCTGCCATAGTGGCATTTTTCGAATTGATTACAGGCTTTATGATTTTAATGCAGGCGCGCAAGGGCTTCATCATAGGCATAGTTTCAGGATTCGTAGCTGTGGCGCTTTTTACCTACCAGTTCCTCGCCACAACAACACTGTACTTGCTTATTATAGATATCTTGACTTTTGCTGGCGTATTTTCATTAGTGTATTCCAGGACCATAGATACAGTCGCATCTGATGCATTATTGGGTGCAGAAAGCGCTCCTGCACCAATGGAATTCGCCAATGTCGGAAGATTCTAATGCGATGCATGGTCCAATGACCTGTTTTGGTACCTGCCTCTTTGCTCTATTTCTTCCAGCTTTGCGATTACCTTGTTGGCATCCTTGAGGTGGCGCCGGTAGCTTTCGATGAATGCACGGTAATCTTTTTCGACAAGGGATCGCTTCATTAGAAGCAAATCTATTGCTTTGTCTTCGAGTGAAAATGTATATTCGGATAGCCCAAAATCTATTACATAAACCTTCATGTTTTTATCGACAATTATATTTGCAGGGGTGTAATCCCCATGGGCTATCATAGACGAATGCAGTATCGCAAGCTCAACGCCTATGCCATGAATTGCCTTGATGCTATCTACATGCTGCATCGCCAGGATCAGATCCAATCTGGTACCAGTTATTGCTTCCATGCATATTGCATACCTGCTTACGAAGATGGGCTTTGGGGCAGATGCGCCGCCAGATACTGCAAGATACAGCATTTTTGCTTCGTTTTTTGTGCGCGAATTTCTTATGTTTTCGTATAGGCTCTTTTCCAGGTACGGCTTTGTGCGCCTATATTTCAGGATGGCATCCAGCCCCATAAATCTTAGCTTGAAGATGTCTGCTTCCGCACCTTCTGCAATCTTCTTCATTCTACCACGTTATACATACAGAATCTGCACGATATCTTTGCTGCACATTGCAATCTTTATCATTTATTTTAGCCCCAGACATGTGCATCTTTTCAGCAACAAGGGCTATCATTGCGCCATTGTCCGCATTGTACTCGTTTGGAGCAACGTAGAATTTGGCTTTGTGCATATGCGCCATCCCTTTAAGCATATCTGCAAGCCTAGTGCTTTGCGCAACGCCTCCGCATACCGTCAATTCTTTCTTTGACGTAAGCATCAGTGCCCTTTCGGTTGCTTCTGAAAGCATTGAAAAGGCGGTTTCCTGCAGGGAAAATGCCACATCCTTATGGTTTGCCTTATCCAGCATCTTTACAGCATTGGTAAGCAATCCAGTAAACGTGAAATCCATGCCCTTTACATTATACGGCATGCTTAGGTATTTGCCCCCTTCTGCAAGTTTTGCGACACTGGAGCCCCATGCTGGGTTCAAATTAGCAGCCCTTGCAAAATTGTCAAGCATGTTTCCCACACCTATATCGAACGTCTCTCCGTATACTGCATAATGCTTGAATGGGGATGCAACAATGCCCAAAATCTGCGAATTGCCCCCGCTCACGTACAATGCCAAAGGGTCCTTGAATTTAGACAGATGTTTTGTAATCTCTATGTGCGCTATGGCATGGTTGACAGGATATATTGGTACGTGCAGTTTGCTTGCCAATGTTTTGGCAGCAAGTTCACCGACACGAAGGCATGGCCCTATGCCTGGCCCTTTAGTATATCCTATTGAATCGACATCATGCAGCGATATGCCTGCATCGGTTAAGGAACCTTCTATTACAGCATAAGAGGCATCGGAATGATGGTCTGCGACCTTCCTCGGTATCATGCCTTTATCGGATATCGCATACATGTCCTTTTTGTTAGATAAGAACTTTCCGTTATCGGCTATGCCTACTCCGAATGTATGCGCACTGCTTTCTATGCCCAGAGTGACCATGCATAAGGATTGCATTGAGCATTTTTATATTTTTTGTTCTCTTTAAACGAATGCAAAAGAAAAAAAGGCGGCGCTATTTTTTATTCAGGGCTTTTTTTATTTCGGCAAATTGTTCATCTATGTTTTCCAGTGCCTTTTCTACCGCTTCCATTGCCTTTTTCTTGTTAGTCTTTACAACGAGTACCGGCTTGCCGACTTCCGGGTGGTCTTTCGTGACGCCTGCAAATTCCACATCGGAGTTGTTCAGGAGCTCGCTCGCTATTAGATCAGGCATCGTAAGATCGCCGGACTGAAATTCTATCATAAGTTCCTTGTTTTCATTCTTTATTATTTGTAGTTCCATCTTCTCACTCAAATCTTAGTATTTTCTTCCAATATCCCTTTTATTTTGTTGAAATCGCCATATGCTGAGCTCACCTTTCTAAATTCGGTATGCTTGCATTCTTTGCATTGGAGCACATTCCTTTTACTTCCCAATGACAGCGGATTGTTGCATACCTCGCAATTTGAATATACTACGCCGGCGATATCTTCCATTATGCCCATAGTATATACGTCTGGATCATTGAAAAGAATCTTTGCAAGGACTATGTCGCCGAGCTTGCACGGCTTTGTTATCTCGTCGCTTCGCGGCGGCCTGGGGCCCCTCCTTGGAAGCACGATTTTTCCATCCTTCGGGGCGAAGAATTCCTTATCATCGAATTCCAGATCGTCAAGCTTTAGGAATATGACGCTCTTCAAATCGCCCACTACGGAACCTATGGCGTACATGC
>DAHXGO010000063.1:0-4325 GCA_027332905.1 Microcaldota archaeon
GCTGAGAGGCCAAGAGGGTGATTGCGTGTCTTTCGCTGAAATATTTACAATAATAATCATTGCTGTAGATTTTGTCATATCCATCTGGGATGCGTATGCAGGCGGCTTCAACCTCGGCATGCTGAAAAAGACAAACGACAAGTCAAAATTCAAGAAAGCAAGCGCCATATCTGCCGTGGGCCTGGGTTTCGTCGGCTCGGTCTATGTGATAGCTACCGTGCTGGGCCTTGCTGCAGCCTGGCTGGGCTATATATCTTTCGCTACGTTGGAATTCATACTCAGTTTCAACCTGGTGTTCCTGGGCATCCTCATAATAGGGTTCGGCCTAATAATAACGATCCAGTCAATAATCATTGCGGCGCAGAGGAGAAACGTCTGGAGCATACTTATAGCCATATACAACTCTTTTGCGCTTGGCTTCGATATATGGATGTACGTATCAGCCTTCAAGGAATCTGCGAGCATAATAACGCGCAGCACAAGGAGGTCGCAGGGCAGCGGGCTTGTAGTAATAATCATTGCAGTGCTCATAGCTTTCATCATAGTGCATGCTGCATACAAGCACGGATACAAGAAAGGCCTGGCAGGCCCGATGGGGAAGGCAGGCTCCATGCGTCCTAAGGCTTGAAGAAGGTTGAGAGAAGGGCAGGTTTTTAGATTTTTTATTGCATAGGATTATGTGATAAAATGAGAATAGCTATAGTGGGCACAGGTAATGTTGGCAGGAGCCTTGGTGAAGCGTTATCAAAGAGCAACGATGTTGTTTATGGCTCGAGGAGACCGGACGAGGCAAAGAGCAGGATGGGCAATGCAAACGTGGCAAGCATAGATGAAGCCGCGAAAAACGCAGACATGATAATACTCGCTGTGCCTTTTGGCGCTGCAAAAGAAGCGATACATGAGATGCATGGCGCAGAGAAGGGGAAGATTATAGTAGATGTATCCAATCCGCTCGATAAGAATTTCAAATGGGCAAAAGGATTTAGCGAATCTGCTGCTGAAGAGATTGCAAAACATGCGAAAGATGCAAAGGTGGTCAAGGCATTCAACACCATATTCGCAGAGAACATGAAAACGGGGCAGGTTGGCAACGAGAAGCTCACTACGTTTATAGCAGGCGATGACGAAGATGCAAAGGCAAAGGTAATGGATCTGGCCAGAAGCATAAATATGGAACCGATAGATGTCGGCGCACTGGATAAAGCCAGATACATAGAACCGGCGGGGCTATTGCTCATAGAGCTGGGCTATGGCAAAAAGCTTGGCACAGGAATCGGCATAAACCTGGTAAAAAGCTCCTGATGATAGAAGTGCGCAGCCTATGGGCTTGCATTGAGCGCACAGCTTCAATGCGCAGGGCTTATAGGCATTGCGCACAAATTGTATGATAAGCCAAAAGGCATTTCTGGACCAGGGTATTTGATGGCAGTAAAGAAGAAGAAAGAGACGCTATGGCAGCTCATAGCCAAGCAGAAGAAGCCTTCAAGGGAAGCTTATTTCAAGCTGGTGCACAGGGTTGTTGGGTTTGTAGTCCTACTGCTGGTGGCCAGCCTTATCGTCTTCATAGGTATTGCCGTATTCTCTAAGGGAGGCCTGCTCGAGGTGCTTGGAACAATAGAACACGCCAATGTCCTAATATACCTTCTTGCATTCGTATTCCAATTCCTCAGCTTCTTTGTAAGGTTCTTCAAATGGCGCTATTACCTGCGCATTCTAAAGATAAAGATATCAGAAGTCAAGAATTTCATAATCTACCTGTCTCTCTATGCAATGAACCTCACCCCAGGCAGAATAGGAAGGGTCGTATCTGCGTACACGGTCGATAGGGTATCGAATACGCATTTCGTAGAGATACTTCCAATAGTGAGCGTAGATATATTCACCGACTTTCTCGGTTTCGTAGTGCTGAGCCTGATATTTGGCGTGCTTTTCATTACCTATCTGCCCTTCGTCCTGATAGTAGATTTTGTGATACTCCTGCCATTTGTATTTATCCTCAATCCATGGCTTTTTGATATACTTAAGAAAAGGATATTTAGGGGCAAGTTGTCCGAGGTGTTCGCACTGTATGGCGAAGAGTATTTTGCTTCGCAGAGCAAGCTCAACACACCAAGAGTATACCTGCTCTCCCTGCTTTTCACAGTTCCTGCATATTTTCTGACTTCGCTTTCGCTCTATCTGTCTCTCCATGCCCTTGGCGTTAACGTACCCGTGCTCAAAAGCGTGCTCGTATACATAGTGTCGGTGCTTATTGGCATTGTATCGTTCATACCAGGCACTATAGGTTCTGCCGATGTAGCCATGGTGGCGCTTATATCTAGTACTTTTGGGATTAGTTCATCGGTAAGTGCAGCGGCGACAATAATGACCAGGCTGGCGACGCTGTGGTTTGGTGTGGCACTGGGCAGCGGCTTCCTGTTCTTCAGCTTCCGGTATTGGTTCAGCAGTAAGAAGCTTGGGAGGATATACACACATAGTAGAAAGGTAAAAACTGGCAAAAGGCACGTATAAATCCATCGGTATTGAAAGGTACTAGAGCTGCCTTGTGGTTTTATGGAAAATGATAATAAAGAAGCGGGTGGCGGCAATTTCGAAGGGGCAGGCCAAAAGCCTAATGATGAAGTTATGCATCCCTCTTTCATAAACACGCTGAACACGCGCGACAGGATAAAGAAGAAGCTTTCAAACATAAAGCACAAGATAGGCATATACAGCGCAAAGGGAGGAGTCGGCAAGACGACTGTAGCGGTAAACATCGCTTACGAGCTTTCCAAGAAGGGCTTTTCCGTCGGCCTGCTCGATGCCGACATAGACTGCCCCAACATTACCATGTTCCTCGGAATCAGTGAGATGATGGACACCGCTTCGTTTCCGTTAAAGCCGCTTGTGAAGGAAGGCGTCAAGGTAGCTTCGACTGCGATGCTCGTAGACGATCTTAAGAAGCCGATAATATGGAGAGGGCCCATAATAGTTAAGATGCTGTACGATTTCTTTGAGAACACGGATTGGGGGCCATTGGACTATCTGATAATAGACCTGCCGCCCGGCACCTCTGATGCACCATTGACCATAATGCAGGTGCTTGACATAGACGGCTTCGTCATAGTGACGACACCGCAGAAAATCGCAATGCTCAATTCGATTCGTTCCGCCATGATGGCAAGAAGGCTGGGCAAGGCCGTATTGGGCGTAGTCGAGAACATGTATGAAGGAAGTGAGGGGAGTATGGACGAGCTGCTGAAAGCATCTGGGGCGAAGATGATAGGAAGGATAGGGAGAGATAGGCGGTTCAGCGAAGCGAGCGATAATGGGGAGGTTGCCGTCTTGAAATATGAGGACATAGACAGCGCATTCAGCGGCATTGTTAACGGCTTGGTAGGCGGGAAATAGGGCAAGCTATAAATATCTTATCTGCATATATAGGGCTGTGAAGTGTATTAATACATGTAAATGAAATATGCACTTTACTGATATCAACTACATACATGCAATGTTCTTATAGAACAGTGCAATAAAACGATTCTGAACTAAATCATTGATGCTTAAAGGGTGAAATTATATGGCAGAAAATCAATTGAATGGACAACAGGTATTGTACCTTCCGGAGGGTGCAAATAGGATTCTTGGAAGAGATGCGCAGAGGACAAACATAGCGGTCGGCATTGCAGTTGCAACAGCCATAAAGAGCGCCCTTGGACCAAAAGGAATGGACAAGATGCTGGTTAGTGATTTAGGCGACATAACAATAACAAATGACGGAGCCACTATATTGGAGGAGATGAATGTAGAGCATCCTGTTGCAAAAATCATGGTTGACATAGCGAAGACGCAAGACAAGGAAGTAGGCGATGGAACCACAAGCGTAGTTGTGATCGCAGGCGAGCTCCTGCGCGGTGCTGGAGACCTACTGGAGCAGGGCGTGCACCCCACTACAGTCATAAAGGGATACAAGATGGCTGCAGAAAAAGCATCGTCGATACTCCGGGAAAAGGCGAGGAAGGTCGATGCTTCGGATGAGGCCATATTGCAGAAAATAGCAATGGTTTCGATGGGCTCCAAGAATGTAGGCGACGACCAGGTAAAGGCTTACATAAGCAAGCTCATAATAAGGGCAGTAAAGCAGGTAATGGACAAAGATGCTAAGGGCAAGATAGTCATAGACCATGACCTAATAAAGATAGAGAAGAAGGCAGGAGGGACAGTTGGAGACACGGCATTGATAAACGGAGTGCTGATAGACAAGGAGGTGGCGCATCCTGGAATGCCGAAGTCGATAAAGAACGCAAGGATAGCACTGCTGGACGTAGCTCTAGAGATAGAGAAGA
>DAHXGO010000064.1:0-4310 GCA_027332905.1 Microcaldota archaeon
TATTTGGCCTCCTGAGAGCTTTTCCTGCGTTAACCATGGATGCCGTCTCGGTGTCTCGACTGCCCAAGTACCGTTTACCATACTTATTTTGTAACTTCTTGCCAGTCTTTTTGCAATCTGAACACCCTTCTGGTACCTATTCATGTAACCGACAGAAGTTATTATCCCGACCCTTCGGATTTGCCTCATTATTTTTGATGCGTTCTCTACACTATTTGATAATGGCTTTTCAACAAAGAACGGAACTTTATGCTCTATACATGCTTCTTCTGCTTCACCATGCGCAAATGGCGGAGTGCATATAAACACAGCGTCGGGATCAGTATTTTTAAACATCTGCTTTATGGATTGGGAAGGGTTCTTGATTAAATTGCTTTTATAAGCAAATGCATTTCGTCCCATTGTGTCATAAAAGCCAGAAATTTCAACACCCGAAAGGCTCTTTAGGTGTCTAGCATGCTGCGCGGCAACGTTACCCGCCCCTATAAAACACAATTTAATTTTCCTTTCCACGATACCACTTCTAAAGTCAATATCCATGTTCTTTCAGAATCGAAACAAAACGATCCTGCAGTTCCCTATACGTTACTAGGACACCTTTATCCATTACCGGATTCGGTTTGTTGTAGACGAGAGCATCTCCGTGCAGGTCTGTCACAGCTAGGCCGAGAGCCCCGAGTATCGCGTGGCCTGCAGCGACATCCCATTCTGATACCTTGCCAGGTCTAGCAACAACGACGTGGGTCTTTCGTAGTGCCATATCCATCATTCTGGCGCCCATACCGCCTGCACTAATACGCCTAGATGGAGGTATACCAAATGCATCGTATATTTTCTGTTGTGCATTTGGGTCTAGGACTGAACTTCCTATCCGAACTTCGTTCACTTGAACTGGCGGTGGCGGCCTGATTTCTTCGGCTGAATTAAACCTTAGCTCTCCGTCCACAGAGGGTCTATAAACGACCTTTGGCGGCCCCTTTTCGCTGGAAGAAAAGAGGAGTTGTTTCCTGGGCATATAAACCACGCCAGCCTTCGGTCTTCCACGTTCTAGAAGAGCTATAAGAACACTTATGCCTTTATTGGTTGGAAAGTCTGCTGAACCATCAAGGGGGTCTACAATAAATATCTGCCTTCCTCCTGCATCTATCTTATCTCCACCACCCTCTTCTGAGATGATGCTAAATTCTGGATATTTCCGTGATAGGGTACATATAATGTAATCGTTTGCTGCAAGATCCGCGTCGAATACCACAGTCCCGTCTGCCTTCCGTATCGGTTTTAACTCCTTTCGGAGAAAACCAAGTATTGTACTGCCTGCGCTGACAGCTGTAGTTTCCATGGTTCTTAAAATTGTTGGCATATAATCAATAGTTATGTTTTGGTTGCGACATACTCGTTTGTTGAAAGATTATAAAGAACCTCGAACCGGCTAATTCCTTTGATCATTTTGTTACGGTGCTCCTTCTCAGATCGCCATATCTCTACCAGCGTTCTTTTTGGAAGTACACTGTAAACAGTGTGCTCCAATGCTTTTATAGCGCGATAGAAGATAAAATTAAGTGCGGTCTTAGTACCTCTAGACATTATATAATCCCAATCCCATTTGAGCTTTTCCTTTTCTCTTGACTCTTTAAACATCCCTTTCCTGTCAAGAACCCTGAGATCCGAGTACACTCTCCAGTATGTGTAAAAGTGCTTCATTAGAGAGATATAAGGCTTGTAGTACACTAGGGCGTCATAACGCAGCCTTATCGTTCCAGGACCATAGGTGGTATGGATATAATTGGGGAGATAAGTGTCGTCTGCAGCATTTTCATGGATTGGCAGCTCTACATACGCCGCATTCCGCAACATAAATGTTCTTCCGTGGAAGAAAATCTTCGATCTTTTCTCGAAGTCAACAGAGATTGTCGGTTGCCGATATTTATCTGCGTACCATTTGTAGGAGCTGACATCATTAGCGGATATTTCAGCCTCCGGATTCAACGCACGTACGTTAAGCACACCATGCATAAAACGCTCCCATGGCGACAAGTTGTACATCTTCATTGGCATAGGCCAAGCTCCTACTGCAACTAACTGGCCTATGTCTCTCAAGTCATTATAAAGGATCTCCATACACCTTTTCTCTGGTACTACATCTGCATCAACAAACGCAATTGGGACTGTCTTGTCTTCCACATATTTGGCGATAGTGCGCTGTGCTAGGCTTTTACCAAGACCGCAAGAAATGATTTTGATGTTGAGGTGAGGGTATCTTACAATACCTTCCTGTATCTTCTCCATTGTCCTGTCGGTAGATTTGCTCACGCAGATTATGGTCTCAACCTCTGCATCTATGGTTTGCCTATCAAGTGCGGCGAGGCAGTTAAGGATATTCTCTTCCTCGTTGTAAGCTGGGATTCCGTAGTATAGTTTTGGTGCCATATCAATGCATCTTCACATTCATGAATGTGTCCTTGTTTGTCATTTTTAGCTCCTCAAACTTTGCGAGATCCTTTATCCCTTCCTTAAACCGTCCTATGGCTCGATATGCGTTTGATCTATCCATATATGCTTCTGCATAATTCGGATCCAACGCTATCGCCCGCGTGTGGTCTCTTATAGCTAAATCAAATTTCTTTATTTGCTGGTATCCAAATCCACGGTTGTTATAAGTAGTCGCAGAATTCGGCATCAGTGATATTGCTTTGTTAAATACGGGTATCATCTTCGTGTAACGACCCGTATAGAGAAGGGCATTTCCTAAGTTTTTGTACGCCTCTCCCATTCTTGGGTTAATCTCTAGGGCTTTTAGATAGTTCTGAATGGCTTTGTCGTACATACCTAGGTATTTGTAGCATCTTCCCCGTAAGTTATATACCTCTGCAAATCCATCATGTGCCAATACCATCTTGTTGAGTTGTGCTAATGCATCGGCAGGTCTTCCTTCACCGAGTATGACACGTATTCTGTCCAAAGTCTCGGCTGGAAAGTCACGTTTTGACTGATTTGCCCGTCTTCCTTCTATATGTCTCATCTAATCACGTTGACCCTATCCTTGTATCTTTCATTCAGAACAGCGAGCCTGTTGTCCGTGACTTCCTTACTGATCTTTCCATCCAGTTCCGCTGCATAAGTTGGTGCTCTTTCCGAGAACGAAAAGCAGGTGGCAAAATCGAAGTTAACCTCATCCATCATCTTCAATGTATCCTGGAAATCTTCCTCGGTCTCTCCTGGAAAACCTACGATTATATGTGTACCGAATCGGATGTGGGGAGCAATACGCCTTATTTCACTAAGCACACGCACAACATTTTCTGAAGTATATGGCCTTTTCATCAATTTCAACATCCTATTGCTACCAGACTGTACTGGAAAACTTACTGACCCGAGTTTCTTCCCGTTTTCGGACGCGAAAACTGCTAAAAATTCCTTTTCATCCCTAAGCAACCAATTGATATTGAAGTCGTGTATATATACCTTGAAATCTCCAGGTATCGCAAGTATCAGCTCAAGCAAGTTACAAAGTCTTGTTCCTATGTCATATCCATACGCACCTGTATCTCCGCCAACCAGCATTATTGTCTTTTCACCTAAAGCAACTGCTCTCTTTACCTGCCGTTTTACGACTTCGGGATCTTCACTTTTGAGCTTGGCAGTGGCTAGCCTTATTGCACAATAGCTGCATTGCAGTAGGCAACCATGGTCTATCCTTATCTTAAATCCATTCTTCGCTGCTTCATAATCCTGCCTGGCGTCCATCTTGCTTAAATCTACGAAGCGAGTGGAATCAAAGCTGGACCGGTTTGGGTATTCCACTATATCTAAGGGCCTCTCCAAGCCTATGATCTGCTGCAACGTCTTCATGTTTCTGGGAGAGAAGGTTGCATGAATGTTATAAAGAGTAAGCCTCGAAGGGGTTATGGACGGAAGACATCCGCCTACAACAAGCCTTGCTGTTTTCGGCACCTTACCAGATACATGTTCAATCATTTCTACAGATTTATCTTCACTTGCCTGATCCACGGCGCATGTTACCATTATAGCAAGGTCACACGCGCTTGGTGCATCCACCATCTCTATTCCGTTGGCCTTAACGTAATCTATCACCTGCTGCGCATCAAGCTGTCTTTGTTCACAGCCAACACAGTCGACATAAACTTTCAACTGAAATCACCTCTTTTGGCCTCCCAGTCTATCGTGCTTCTCATGCTCACTTCGAATATTGTCCTCGCTCTTGGATACTCTTTATAAAGGCGCTGCGTATGCCTTGCGAGTATCATAAGCGATTCTTCACTTGGATGCGGACGGTCTCCAAAAGCAGACCC
>DAHXGO010000065.1:0-4294 GCA_027332905.1 Microcaldota archaeon
TGCCTACCTTTGATAGTTCTGCGTTCTTCTTTTTTATCTTGAAACCCAACTGAGGATATGTAAGCGATGATACGAATTTTCTGTATCGTGGGAATCCTGCCTTAACAGTCTTTCCCTGTTTCTTTTCCTTGCACCTTCTAAAGAAGTGCCTGTAAGCATCCGATACTCTCTTTGAGACATTCTGGAGAACCTGCGAGTGCAGTTCGGTAAATTCTGGTTTTTCCTTCTTTGTTTGCGTAATCCAGACATTCATTCTGTATTCTGTCAGGGTTTTGCCTGTTTCCTTATAGTATGCCTTTGACTTTTCAAGAAGCAGATTGTAGAGTTCCTTTGCGAGGAGCATCTGCCGATTAAGTGTTGCCTTCTGTTCCTTTGAAGGATATGCACGATACTTATATGCAGTTTTCATGACATCTATATCTATTATACTATTAAGAGTTATATACTTTTTTCACATTCTTCGCTTTCATCTCCTATTTAAAAGATAGGAGTTTTTCCCGCTATGAATTTATAATATTTCGGAGACTTTGCATTTTTGCCCTATGTTATTCCGTTATTTTGTTTGTAAAGCCAGCGCAGCTTGACGGATAGATGACTACGCAACCATAATCGCAGGATATTGAGCAGCATTCCGGCAGGCTTGGCTATCGCTTTCTAGGGGGGTGCATTACCAAATCCCGGTTTTGCCGCAGGCTATTTTGAAGATGCTTGATACCCGATTGGGAATATACCTGAGATCCCATATCTGGATTCGATGCAAAAGCGTTGCAGGGCTGCAATACGTTTGTTTCCAATAGGATTTAGCCGAATTCTGCGGCTATTGCGCACTTGGAGAGATATGAAGGGTCTGCATTCTGGTAGAAATGGTATGGAAGTATTACTGTGCTGTTGCTCTGGCTTGCATTCAGGAACACGCTTGGCTCTGAATCCGCAACGCTAAGGCACGATGACGCGCTCTTTGTGGATATGTTGATTGCATGGCCAAGGCCGGTAGGCGAATATGCGCACGAAGTCTTGTTAAGTATGAAGAAATCTATGGTGCTTGCATTCCTTGAATGAGCTATTACCTGGACAAGCATGTCTGTGCATGGTATGAGAAGCGGCAGGTTGGAAGTATTCTGGTAAGTAATTGCTATGGCCACGCGCGTTGCGGAATCGAAATTTGCCTTAAACGTGTTGAAATTGACATATGTATAATTTGAATATGCCTCATAAGCTACGGCAGCAACTATTATTATTACAACTACAACTGCAAGCGCAGGCAGAAGCTGATTCTTCTTATCCGATCCTTTTGCGCTGTCATGTTTTCTTGATGTCGTTTCTTTTTTTGATGATGCCATGATAACACCTTCAGCTTAATATAGACGCGGGATAGCACCTGAACATGAATGCAGGGCTCCCTTCTACGTCCATAAGCGTGCCGAAATACGAATACATCGTTATAGAATTATTCTGTGCAGAGGAAAAATATATAACTGGTTCGTTTTGCTTCGCGTAATTCTCAAGGCAGTCGCTGAGGTTTCCAGCTATTACTCCTGTGCAGAACCCATTCACTATGCTTATCCTGTCGATATGCTTTCCCTTCAGAGTCTGGTTAAGCGTATTTGCACATGCTGTTATGCCCTGGGATGTGCCGTTTGTTATTATTGCAATGCTTGGCGAAGAACTTATTATGCTCTTAAAGGAGTCGCCGCGTATGCCTGAAGATGCCTGCGAAGATGCAATATATGCGAGCATTATGTATAGCAGGAGCGCAAGCCCGATTATTGCAAAGAGTTTCATCCAGTTGCTATGCGTTCTTGCGCTTGCCCTAAGCTTGCCTTTTTTGGCGAGGCTCCTGTGCCACAGCAGTACGGCAAGAAGTATTACTATGGAAATTATGATTGCAAGGAGCGCAGCCGCCAGGGGAGCAGACGCAACATTATTTCCGTAATCCGAGCTTATCATTGGCAGTATAAGCATCGCAAATGGCGCGCCTATGGCCCTTGATATGCCATTGAGCGAAAAGAGGGTTTTGCTTGACTGGTATTCCGATTTCGCCAGATTGTTTATGAGGCTTAGCTGGCGGTCTGCATATATCGTGTTTGATACGTGAGTCTGCATCTGGTTGTCAAGGGAAAGCTCCTGGAAGGAGAGATTGGCCAGGGAGCTTTCCTGCATTCCGTTCAGTTGCGCCAGAAGAAGAAGTTTGTCGTTCTGGGCAGATAGGTTCAGCATTGAGTTGTATGTTGCATTGGCCTGCATATACGCAGATTGGGCCTTGCTAAGATCGATTGAGAAGTTATGCGCAAGTGCGCTTATATTGAGCGACAGGTAGTTGTCCTGCATATATGTGTAGTATGATTTCAGTGCGGATACGGAAAGCGAAAGCGAAGAATTTGATGTCTTTAGCAGCAGCGAGTTAGACTGGTTAAGAAGAAGAGAATATGAGGCTATCTCTGCCGAGGTCTTATTCTGCAGGGCAGCATATCTTTCCCTTGCAACGTATGGATAAACCGTCTGCAGGGTATTATGCTGCACAGACGTCGCAACTCCCAGTATCTGGGCATTTGTTATAGGAATGGTGCTAATCTTTGCCAGCTGCAGCTGTATTGCAGAGAGCATAGAGAAATTATAATTAAGGTTTTCGCAGAATCCCGACATCTGGCAGTACCATGGCGCCGTATACTGCGGCACATATGTTATGCATGTAGAGAGCTCGGAATTTGTCACGTTTGAGAGCTCTGGGAACAGGGGATTCGTATACAAATCATGGGTTATTGATGATATGTTGTCTATGCTGTTTACCAAAATTG
Organism: Microcaldota archaeon; assembly: GCA_027332905.1. Lineage (GTDB taxonomy): Archaea > Micrarchaeota > Micrarchaeia > Micrarchaeales > Micrarchaeaceae > JAMCYW01. Next base: position 2,796 of record DAHXGO010000065.1, read on the forward strand.
GCAGATAGGCAGCTGCATTGCTCGCATTTATCTTTTGTATACTTGAATAAAATGCCGTATAATTGTTGGTAAGCTGCGTCCTGTTGACGCTTAATTCGAGTATGCCCTGGGCAAAAGGATTCGTCAGCGTGACCCCGCCTTGTGTCGCATATTTCGTTACATATTGCCCGTTTGCCTCGGCAAAGCCTCCGGATTCGTACAGCGCCTTGTTGCATACGGGTGTTGACTGGCAGCTCTGACAGTTGTTAGAGAGCGTGCATGTACTCCCTGCATTTAGCCCCGTCTCCGTAAGGCAGTCATTGTAAGACGATGCAGAGGAATCCTGGAACTGTTGCAGGTTGGCGGCAAGCGACGTGAAGTTGATGGACGAGATACTCTGATACAATGTGTAGTTCTTTATAACAGAGAAGATTGTGGATGTGTTAAATACGAATGAGTAGCTGCTGGAATCGTTTACCACCAGATAAGGCGCGTTGTTGTAATACAGTATCGTATAATTGAGGCCATTGGCTGTGACGTTAACGTATTTCAGCGAGTTCACTATAGACTGCGATACATTGTACCTTATTAGGGATGTGCTTATGCTGGAAGACGCATTAAGCGCAGTTATAAGAATTAACGACGACAATATAATGCACAGCGCTTGGATTCTCATGCAATCAGATAAATTATATTGTGAAAGCTTATAAATCTCACTAGATGCGGAATTGAAGGCACTGGAAGCAAGGGAAAGGGTTTTACACCCAATATCTCAATTCATTTTGGTGACATCCCCCCACCCATAAATGGTGTGGGATTTCCCGCTCACGTTGTTAATGCAGAGAGTATCGCTTCTGCTCCTGCACGTATCCTCTCCGCAAGAGCATCAGCAGATAGGAATGCGCTCTTGTCCTGCACTTCATTTACAGCTACTGCCACGCATGCTGCGCTGAACATCCTCATCCTTGCTATCTTGAATAATATCGCAGTCTCCATGTCAGCAGCAATGTTGCCCTCGTCTTCCCTTGCCTGCCTGAATGCATCGTCTTCGGCATAGAATGCATCGCTTGTAAATATCTTTCCTGCATGCACCTTAATCCCTGATGCGTTCATCGATTTCATTGATTCCCATATTTTGCTGGATAGGCCATGGCTGGCTACTGGAAGAAGCCCTTCCGGGTACTGCGAATGTATTCCCCCATCTGTGAACGATGCATGCGTTGCAATTATGTAGTCCCCTATCTTTACATTCCTTGAGATTGCGCCGCATGTTCCAAACCTTACTATCTTTTTTGCTCCGAGCATGTGCAGCTCTTCTGCAACTATTGCCATTGACGGCTGGCCCATTCCGCTTGTAGCTATTGTTACGCTCTTTGCAGCGTGGGACCTCCAGATAGAGCATTTGCATTCTCCAGTATATACAAGAAGGCCCCTGTTGCTGCTTACAAGCTTTGGATCCCTTAGCAGATGCGAAAGGAACTCAGCCCTTCCCTGGTCTCCCACAAGTATGACCTTGTCAG
>DAHXGO010000066.1:0-4211 GCA_027332905.1 Microcaldota archaeon
TCCTAGCGCAGTGTTGTTGAAGATTTGGTTGTTGCCAGAATCCTGGAACAGGAATCCATATAGCTGGTTGTTGTTCGCGCCGTTGAGCGATACTATGTCCTGCGTGGAATTGTCGAATACGAAACCGTCAGAGCTGCCGCCCAAGCCTGAATCCGCAGTATCAGAAGTTATCAGGCTGTCCTTGATCCCGTTTAATACGAATCCGTATTTCGCAAACCTCCTGAAGTTCACGCCCACAACTTTGAGCAGGGATACGTTGCTTATGAATGCCCCCACATCAGGCGCGCTCTGGTTTATGTCATTCAGCGTTATTTCGCTTGAATTAGTTATGTTCAGGGCGGTGCTGAACCTGTTCAATATGCAGTCAGATATGGTTATGTTGTTGTGGCCGTTGGCATAGAAACCGTTCCCCCCATTGCCGCCCGTAATGCTGTTTCCGTTGCAGTTTATGTTTACATTGTTTGTATCTATAGATATGCAATCCGCAGGCGCCGACTCTATTATATCCGACTGCAGGGTGTATATCCCAGGATATTTTATGCTTCCGCATGACGATATCTGGTAAACTCCCGTCGGCGGAGGTATTATCGTGCTGCAGCTGCTTCCCCAGCTGCAGTCTGTAGTTCCGCATGACGTTGAAGAGAAGAGGTTTCCGCTTCCATTGTAAGAATTAACGTCGCAATACAAGTCTGAGTTCTTGTTTCCATTAAGCAAACTGCCCTGGAATGCATTCCCATGGCTTCCCTGCGCCACATAAACCCCGTATGTGTTGTTCTTCGCAACAACATCATTCATATCCACCCCCTGCGAATCGTTCAGGTATATGCCATAAGTATCGTTGTACGCATTTACCTTGGAAAGCGTGCCTGTTGTTATGCCTGAGAGAAACACGCCGTAAACGCTCTTCGTGAGCGTTGAATTGAGAAGGTAAAGCAAGTAATTGTTTTTCATGAAGAGGCCATACGTGCTGTTCTCTATGTTGCAGTTGCTTATTATGTCCGATGTGCTGTTCACGTATATGCCATATCCTCCGTTCTCTATGCCGTAATGGTTGCAATTGAGCCTTACATTGGGCGCGTTTATAGTTATGCATGGCACACTCTGCGACGCGCTATTTGAACCGTTGAGATAATCAAGCGCATTTATGTTTCCCGACATCGTATAGTTCCCAGGGCCATATATGCCTCCGCATGTGCTGATAATGTTGCCTAATTTTATATCCGACAATTGGGGAGGCACGTTGTCCGTGTAGCAGTTCGCAGCGCTGCAGTAGAAGTTAGTGGAGCAGGTAGACGATGCAAATATGTTTGTCTTCACATTTTGGCTGACCGGGCATAACAGATCAACCTGGTTGTCTATTGAGGTATCATTGAAGAAGCGGTTATTGGTGCCATTTATGTATATGCCTGCCTGCGCATTGCTCCGCACCACGCTGCCGGTTATGTTGTTGAAACTGCTTCCAATGAGATAAAGTGCACCCTGCCCTGTAATGTTAGACGCTATTATTCTATGTGCGCTATTTCTATCCGAATTCAATAGAAATAGGCCATGCACGGCATTTGACGAGACATTTGCGTCATTTATTGTGGAATTTGCCGTATTCTCGAGATAGATGCCGTATGAGAAGTCTTTTACTGAAACATTTGATATGCTGTCATATGTGGAATTGTAGACCGCGATGCCTTTTGTGTATGGGGGTATGCCAGAATAAGGCCCAGCCCCTCTCACGACTTTTCCTCCTCCAAGCAGCGTAACCCCTCCCGTGGTGATTATTATGCACGAATCCTGCTGCCTGTCGGTAGAGATATTCGAAGATAAATAATATACCCCTGGGCTTGTTATGTTCATGCATTTTGCTATTCCAATCTGCACTATATGCGCTGTGGTTGTCGAAACCGAAGAAGTTGAAGTCAAGGTAGTAACGCTTGGCTTTTGGGACAAGAAGGAGATCCCAACTCCCGCGATTATTACAATAACAATTACCGCGACTCCTGCAAGCAGAAGCTTGTTAATCCCGGGCTGCGCCTTGGCTGCCTGCTTATCCGAAGCAGGGGGGATCACAGGGCTTGGGGTCTGCTGTGCAGGTTGCTGTGCAGTCTGCGGTTGCTGTGCATTTGGCTGGTTTGCTCCAGGCTGCTGTGCAGGCTGCGGTGCCGATCCCTGATTGTTCTGCCCTTGAGTTCCTGTAGGATTTGGATTCTGCCCTGTTTCCATAAACATTCAAAACGTTTGACTTTGAAAATTATATATACCTTGTTATAAAAATCATTTCATACGCCCCGGTAGCTCAGCCTGGTAGAGCGCTTGTCTCGTAAGGAGCTTTTAGAAAAAGTTCCACCAAAACTGGAAAACAAGAGGTCGAGGGTTCGAATCCCTCTCGGGGCTAAATCTCATGGGTTTAAAGCCCTTAGAAATCAATATAATAGAAAGATATAATAGAAAGTATAGCGATTAAATCTACAGAGAAGGTGCGTGATAGATGCAGGCATAAGAATCCTGTAAGCTCTCTGCATTGTAGTTTGTGCGGTGCTATGCTAGATATAAATCTGAAGATGGAAGAAGAGAAGACAAAGAAACCCCAAGAAGTAATGGTAAAGGCTTTGAACAATCCTAATCTATGTGGGGAGATAATAAAAGTTTATAACAAATAAGGTAGTAATAAGGTAGTAATATGAAAGCAAAAACAAACTTTATGGAAGTACTAGAAAGACTGCATGTAAGAGATGATGAGAGATACGGGCAGATAATAAATAATGCCCTCCAGATAAAATATGGGCGCAAACCGATAGTAATGAAAGGCAATGAGCCTGTTAATGCAGGCGCAGAATACGATACATACTACATAGAGGATGAGGAATTTACAGAGATTCTGCTTGACTATGAGAGGTTTCTTTCTGCAAGTGAAGAAGAACGACAGAAGAGGTGGAATAAAAATGGAAATGACTGAAGAGCAAGAAAATCTTATTCTCGATACTCAGTGTGATGGTACTGTGAGAAGATTAACTAGAGAAGAAGAAAGCATACTTGTAAACTTTAAGTTCGCTAAGGAATATAACCAAATTTTAATTATGGCTGATGCTGGAGTATACGTTATTGATAGAGGTAATTTAGGTAATGATGAGAATGCAGTACTCCAAAAGTCAAGCTTGCAAAAAATGAAGATTGTTGAAAAGATTACACATAATGGAGAAGAGTTTTATCTAATGAAATAATATTAATGGTAAGAAAATGAAAACAAACGATGATAAAAGAAGTGAAGAAATCAAGTATCCTGCTAACTTAAGAAGCAAACCTGCAAACCCTGATAAACGCATTACATCATGCAAAATTTGTGAAAAACATATAGATACCAAAAGAGGAATTGTTAAACACACAGAGTATCATATACATAAGAAAAATGCTCAGCGACTTGAAAGAGAGGACAAAACTGGAGAAAATGGTATATCCGCATCTCTTTAGGCACTCCAGAGCTACCAATTATGCAAACTTTTTGACAGAACAACAGGCAAAAAGGTACTTTGGATGGTCTGGTGGCAGCACGATGGTCGCAAGATACACGCACTTGGCGAGCAAAGACATAGACAATGCGATATTCAAGGCCAATGGCATGACTGTAAACGATAACGGAGAGTCGCTAAGGCCAAAACCAAGCGTGAAAACATGCGAAAAGTGCAGAGAAATTAATGAAATTACTGCAAAATACTGTCTTAGATGCGGTACAGACCTTGAAAAATCAATGGTCAAAGAGGTTCTTGACGTCGGAATCGCGCAGAAAGAAACAGATATGCTGAAGAAGGCGATTAAGCTATTGATGGACAGAGCAGACCCCAAAACCAGGGATGAGGTTCTGGATATTGTAAAATTTTACAATGAAAAACTAGATTAGATTTTTGGCCTAAAAAGGGCTTGTAAATTTTACAGTTTCGCGCTCCTTAATCTCGAAGCCATTTTACAGGCTTTCTGTAAAAACCTTGTAAAACCTAGCCTAGCTTTTCTACGACGTTATTTTACACAAATCTAATTTTACATCAGGTATTAAATACATGTTCTGTCGACGGTATATTGCATGTGAGAATATGATAACATATCACGAGGAATTGATAAAGTTTATTGACCCATAATCGCCGACAACATACACGATAGAGAAGATAAGTAGTAACTCAAATGGAATCAAAGAATTACGATTAAGTGACGATCTAAAAGATACTCCA
>DAHXGO010000067.1:0-4126 GCA_027332905.1 Microcaldota archaeon
AGGCTTGCATCGGTTGGCGCAAAGCTGGTGGGCAAGCACCAGTTCAGGAGGGTGAATTTCCAGGTGAGGAAGCCGATTGAGGATGCATCCAAAGGATATTACACCAAATGGATAAGAGTGAGGACGGACGGAGCCAAATCAACGATAACGCTAAAGGAGCAGATAGGCAAGGGAATAGAGGGCAGGCTGGAATATGAGGTAGAAGTATCGGATTTCGAGCAGGCGGTCAAGATAGTGCACAGGCTCACGCCTGAGGCTGAATTCGACTATTTCGAGAACTACAGGGAGGAGTACTCCCTTGGGGAATTCACCATAGAGCTTGACAAGTTCCCCATGCTCGAATACAGCATGGAGATAGAAGGTCCGTCGGAAGAGACGGTGAACGAACTCTATGCGAGGATCAATGTAGGAGGCAGCATAGAAGGCAACAAGTCAATACCCACAGACGAGTATTACAGGATACACGGAGCCGACTATTCGAAGCTGCAGGAGAGCTACGCAGACACCATAACTTCGCTTCTTTCCGACTAGTTGCGGCGCGCTCTTTGGAGGAAGAAAATGAAAGATTTTTATATTGTCCGATATAAATAGTATTATATTAATATAAATATGCATATGAATCGGACATTATGACCGATATTTATAGTATATATTAAATTTATCAAGATATAAAAATCGGACGATATGATGAACAAAAAATGCTTAGCTTATAGGTATATTGCCGAACACGCGCTCGCAGACAAGAAGATGAAGTTTACGGTGCGAGGCATAGCAAGCGATCTCTCCGTTGCCCCGGATACGATAAGCAACGCCGTGGCTCCGTTGAAAAGGACAGGAGCCATAGACATGCAGAGGAGGTATTTTACCCTTATCAACTTTGAAAAGCTACTTGCCATCTGGGCCGTAGCTAGGAACTTCGACAGAGACATTGAGTACAAGACGTATGTGGCAAGGCGAAGCACGGCTGAAATAGAGGATATGCTTCCATCTGGCATAGCGTATACTAATTATTCAGGCTACACAAAATTATTTGGCAATGCAGTGTCTACATACAGCGAGGTTTATGCGTACGCAACCGAGCAGGCAGTTGAAGAAATAAAGAAGAGATTCCCGAAAAACCTGCTCTCAAAGGGCTCTGATTATGGCAACCTAATAATACTCAGACCGGATTATGTACTGTCAAAAAGGATAATGGGCAAAGCGCTGCAGGGATCCACCGTTTCCATGCCGCAGCTCTATGTAGACCTTTGGAATGCTAAAGAATGGTACGCATATGAATTCCTTAAGAGGCTGAAAGAGAAGATAGATGACAAATATGCCAAGGCAATTCTGGAATGAGGAACAGACGCGAAGAAGCATGGAGCTGCTCAACAGGCTGTCCAAGGATGTTGATTTTGTACTTATAGGAGGCTGGGCAGTATTTATGTATGCAAAACAGCAGATGAGCCTCGATGTAGACATTGCAGTAGCTTATGATAGCTTGGAATATTTTAGGAGGTACGGCATAGGCGATTACAAAAATGCGAGGATTAAATATTCAATAATAGATGGGACGTATGTAGACCTGTTTGTGGAGAACTTCTCGGACAAAGACATGCCATTCCCCATAAAGACCGTTCTGGATAATTATTTGACCATTGAGGGAATAAAGGTCGTTGACAGGGAACTACTACTAATCCTGAAGCTCTGGGGGTATTTCCGCCCAGACCAGCAAAAGATCAGAAAGGACGTGCTTGATGTTATTGCTTTGCTTCTCTATGGCGATATAGATCTCAATAGGTTTAAGGAGCTGGTTGAATTGTATAAGGTACCAGAAGGAAGGAGCATAAATGTACTGCTAGAATACATTGACAAAACGCCGCAAGTGCAGGATTTTATAGATATGGATGCAGATGAGCTAGGGAGGAAGCTGCATGCATATAAGCAGCAGCTTAAGAGCCTTTTCGGCGTGTGATGCAGTATTGGCAGCAATTATCTGTTCCTAGCGATTGATACAAGGCTGCCAACCTTCTCGACATGCACACCCAGCCCATAAATTAATGACACCGAATCCACGAACAGCGAGAAGGCATCTCTGCTACGGGTCCTTGCGCCCTTGAGCATGTCCCTTATCGCGGCGGCGCTCTCATCCATTTCGGCCCTTGTCTCCTCGTTTGTGGATCCTATCCAGCTGAAGTAGAGCTCCTTCCTCAACGTGTCGAGCTTCCTCAGCAGCACGCCATTGCTTCTGAATCCTTCATTCTTGACGACTATGTCGAGGCATGCTATAGCGATGCCTTCCACATCCTTGAATTCGTTGCCGAGCCTCTTCCTCATGCTGGCAAGCCTGCTGGTGAAATACTCCATCTGGAATTGCCTATTGCCCTTCAGGTAAGGGAAGCCGTTCCTTGATATTTCTATAGAAATCTTCTCGCCTGAAAGCTGCGATGCCATGATTCCCAATGCAGAGTTGAATATGCGAAGTCCTATTGGATTGTCTTTGTAGTCCTGCATTCTCCTGCTGAGCTTGATCCCTGCCTCTACGCCATTGCCATTAAGCTGGTGCAACGCGCTAGCCCTCGATGCGAACAGAGAAAGGGCGATTTTCTCTATGCCTTCAACGTTCTCACGCCTTAAAACATTCGCATTCCTGGATATGTAATCGATTGCCGAGTAGAGAAGCGCAGCGGCGTTGGGGCCCTCCTTTAGAAGGAAATCGTTGCTGAACGAGGCGGCGTCGGATATGGCGTTGGCGGCGTATACCCACGAGTATTCCGAGCTCGGCGGCAAAGACCTTGCCAGGTGCGCCATTGCTGTGATATCGGCGCTGCTTAGCTGGAATGCGATGCCATCGTTAAATCCAGGCTTGTTGAGCGCTCCCAGTGCAGGCCTGCCTTCATCTTCTTTCATCGCATCGTATATGGAAAAGCCAATTGCCTTGAAAGTGCCCCCCTTGGCATACCTGCATGTATCGGCGAGCATCTCGTACAGATATGTAGAAGGCGTTGACCTTCCGTATGCGGGTTTGACCAGGCTATCGAACTTTTCAAGCTTTTTTGCTATCGATGCCGCGTCCGCGCTGGCAGCTCTTTTTGAAGACGTACCGCGGACATCAGTGTATAATGCTTCACCCACGGATTCAAGCATGCGCATCGATTCCTGTGCCGTGATATGCGCGAAGTTGCTGTTGTATGCGCGTATCACTTCCTCTAGCATATCCGTGGCGTTCAAATCAGATGACAGGGCCGTATTTGAGCATTTGCGCAGCGCCGGGCGCACTGCCAGGACCAGGCCCGCTACAGGCAATTCAGAGAGCCTTGTGGCTTTCAAAGCCGGGCTCGTGACGCCCTGGTGCCCCTTCTCTACGGTGCTGTTTGTCTCCGTCATGGAATCAGGGTATTGGAAAGCATGAGATATTTATATGCTGCGGCGTGGCAGTATAAATCCTGGGCTGGTTTATGCCGCAAAGGAGCTCGCATTGGCAAGGGAATTCGAGTCAGGGGGCGACAGCGAAGCTGCCGAGAAGGCGACAAGGCAATGCGTAAGGAGCTTGATAAGGGTTGCTGACAATCCTAACATACAGTCTCGGGATAGGAGATATGCTGCAGACCTGTTCGGATCCATACCGTATGAGCTTATAGGAGTGGCACTGGATGAGATGAACAGATACATGCGCGGCAGGCTTGTAACTACTAAATTGCTCTCAGATAGATATGACATGATGACAGAGGACGGGGTCTATTCAAAGCATCCGTGGAATAGGATGCTCAGGAGGAGGGACGTCCATTACGATTTCCCGAATCGCAGGGATAAATGAGAAAGCGTCATGCCCCCATTAGGCTGGACACTATGGCAATAATGCCGAAAATTATTATTACATAGCCCTGGAACGACCTTAGTGCAACGAAGCTTATCCTTGCCGATGCATATGCGCCGAGAAGGCCGCCCAGTGCGCCGCCTATTACCAGTGGTATTGCAAGCACCATGCTTGAAATGTCAAGCCCTGGCTTCAGGAAATGCGTCGTTGCGCCTACAGCCGATGTGATTATCATCGCGGCAACGACAGTGGAGAAGGCGGTCTTCGGGTTTATGCGCCTTATCGCAGTGAGGAACGTGCCCATCACTGCGCCTATGCCTATGCCGAACA
>DAHXGO010000068.1:0-4086 GCA_027332905.1 Microcaldota archaeon
ACCTAATTGCATTCCGTTGCTTAAACGATGTCAAATTCAAGGCGGCCTGCATAATCAAAATCTGGCGCTTTGATATAAAATATGGCTATGAAACTGCTATCACTATCTATGCTGAATGGCAGTTCGGGTTCTGACCTGACAAATAAGAAAGGCGTATTCACAGAAACCTTTGTTATGGTATCTCCTTTTCTGAAAGCCCTTAGCATTTGCACTGACGATTCGAATATGTCTCCCTTGCCAATCCTCTTAACCTCACCCGATTCGCTTACCTTTATGCTTTTGCCCATGGCATTAAGCATGACTTTTTGAAGTTCAAGGTGTATCTCAGCATTGGCTGCACTTCCAAACTTTATGGTCAGCGGCCCGCTATAATTGTAATTAGGGTTTTTGATCGTTATGTGTATATCTACCTTTTCACCGGTATTGATTGCCATTGGCATTTTTGGCGCTATTGAATCTATCTTAAATGGATCAGAAACGGTTATTGAATCGATAATCTCCTTCTTATTCTGGTCCTTTAAGAATGATAAGCCTGCACCGTGATTTGTGAATGGTATTATAACGTCATGCGTATTGCCATCAATTTCAAATCCCGGTATCGAATGCAGAGCGCCCTTCCAATAAATATTTATATTTGATACGCTTCCTGAAGGGCCGTTACTGGTTTTTTTGACATTGAATATGCCTCCTACAATATTTTTAATGCCCATAACAAGTGCGCCTTTTATTTATATACGTAAATATTTGCCGAAGTTCCATTTTAAATCCTTTCTATAAAAAGAATGTAAATAGGTGGATAATGTGTTATCAGAAGGAGATATGGCCCCAGATTTCAAGCTTCCGGGTTCGGATGGAAAAGAACATTCGTTGAGTGGGCTAAGGGGTAAGTATGTGGTCCTATACTTCTATCCGAAGGATAATACCCCTGGATGCACTATCGAAGCAAATAACTTCAACAAAAGATTTGATGAGATAAGGAAGCTCAATGCCGAAGTAATAGGCATAAGCAAAGACGATTACAAATCCCATGAAAAATTCATAAACAAGTATGAACTTAAATTTTTACTGCTCTCCGATACAGAAAGCAAAACTATAAAAAATTATGGCGCATATGGCGATCGTGGTATATTCGGTGTCGGCACGCTAAGAAATACCTATCTGATAGGGAAAGACGGGAAGATTATAAGAATATTCGAGAAAGTCAATCCAAAAAGCCATGCCGATGAAATAATATCCGCGATAAAAGAAGCAGAAGCATGATTTAAAGATGAAGCACACCGCATTTACGCGTAGCCCAACTCCTCTAGTTTCCTCCGTATTATTTTTGCCTCATAGTCTGCTTTTGACTTTCTTCCGCTGCTGCTTATCAATATCCTAAGTATGAACGCAACATAACTTGATACTGATGGAAAGCCGGTATCCCCTATGTGCTGTTCTACCTTTTCAAATAACTGGCTTGGTATAGATATGGTGGTGAACTCCTGCCTCCTACCTCTTTTTATTTTCATGCTATCACTATATTAAAATTTGCATGGAAAGATTTATATTATTAATTATATATAATTAGTATACCGATGTTTAACCATGTGGGCGGATTCGATGAAAAATTCTAGCGACATACTCGAGATTGTAGGGGCGTTGAATAATGATCCAAGCAAATCGAATTGGGAAGCCATGTCATCATGCATCAAGCGCAGCAATGCGTCCTACTACAAAGTCATATATCCAAAGAAAATAAAAGAAAAGCAGGATCTCAAAAGTGCATACGTTATACTGTACGATAGTAAATTTAAAATAATCGGCAAGATACCTATTTTATCTAAAAGCAACCGCGAGGCAAGCGGGATGCTTTTTTATTTACGGGGCCTTAGTTTGAATAGAAAAGTCTAAGTGGTGTCTGATGTCTGCTGAAAATAATTTGAAAGAACTAGAAGAAAAGAGCATATTCATATTGCGGGAAGCGAATGCAAAATTTAAGCATATTGCTGCGTTGTGGAGCATGGGCAAAGATTCAACTGCAATGCTTGCCATTGCGCGTAAGGCGTTCATGGGTAAGATACCTTTTCCAGTTATATATATAGACAACGGGATAGACTTTCCAGAGTCGTACAAGTTTATGGAAGAAATGGTAAAAAAATGGAAATTGGACCTGATAATAGCAAATAGCAATATAAAATCAGAACTATCCGGTTTCAGCTGCTGTGGTGCAAATAAAACAGATGCCCTTAAAAAATTGATGAAGGAAAATAAATTTGATGCCATTATTGCATCAATAAGGAGAGATGAGCATTCTATAAGGGCCAAAGAGAGATACTTTTCACCCAGGGATTCAAGCTTTAAGTGGAACTACAAAAACCAACCTGCAGAGTTATGGGGCAATTACGCGTCTAAAATTGATAGGGGATCGCATTTTAGGATACATCCGCTGCTAGATTGGACGGAGCTGGACATTTGGAGGTATATTAAAAAAGAGTCCATGCCTATAAATCCATTATACCTTGCAAGGGATGGATACAGATATAGGAGCCTTGGATGTACGCATTGCACCACGCCTACAAAATCGAATGCCTCCTCTATTGACGGCATAATAAAGGAGCTTAAAACTACAAAGACTGAGGAAAGGGGCGGCAGATCGCAAGATAAAGAAAAGGCGTACATAATGGAAAAACTAAGATCGTTGGGTTATATGTGATTCAATGGACCATTGGATAACAATGCTTGGCGAGAAAGACCATGGCAAATCAACACTGCTTGGCAATATCCTTATAAAAACGGGTTCCATAAAACGCTCGCGTATAAATTCGATATACTCTTCAAATGCAGATGGCAAAAGATTCGAACCTGGATATATACTTGATAGTTTTAAGGAGGAACAGGATCGTGGCATGACGATTGATCAGACATCTGCAGAAATAGTCTATAAAAACAGGCGGCTTCACATGACTGACGTGCCTGGACACTTAGAGCTTCTAAAAAACATGCTGACTGGAGCGTCAAATGCCTCATTAGGTCTATTAGTAGTATCAGCAAAGAAGGGAGAAGGGTTTACAAATCAATCAAAAAGGCACCTTTATATATCAAATCTCATGGGCATTGATTCAATACTGGTGGCTATTAATAAAATGGACGATGTGGACTTTAGCGAAAAAGCATTTGCCGATATAAAGAGATCCATAGAGAACTATTGCAGTGCCACAAGCATAAAGCCCAAACTTGTATTTGTACCAATATCTGCATATAATATGGAAAACGTAATTAAACTGTCAAAAAAAATGAAGTGGTATGCAGGTAAGCCGCTGATGGACATACTTTTAGAAATGTTAGAACATAGCAAATTGGGTGCCGCAGCACAGAACGGATTGAGGATATTAATACAGGATAAAATCGGCGACGCCTTTTTTGGCAGAGTGCTCTATGGCAGAATCAAAAATGGCAATAACGTAATACTGCATCCAGGTGACAAAGAAGTGCGCCTATTTGATCTTAAAAAATTCGGCAGGGTCATCGGATCATCTGCAGCACCTTCCAATATCTACTTCAAGCTTGATTCCAGCGTGAAGGCATCAAGAGGGGATATGCTGTATAGCATTGGGGATCACCCCAGTACAGAAACCTCTTTTAACGCAAAAATATTTCTGATAAAAAACATGCCCTTATCTAAATTACCAGAATTAAAGGTAAGCTTTAATGGGAACTATATTGACGCTACAATGCGTATTACTCAGTTATTTGATATAACCAAAGCACTAAAGACGGCAAAAATTAAAAATGCTAGCATAACGCCAAATTACTCTATAGATGTAGCCGTCAAATTAGCAAAGAAATGCGCCGTAGAGAACTTCAGTAAATATCCATCATTGGGGCGCTTTGGCATATACTCAAAGTCAGGTATACTGATTGGAATAGGCATAGTGGATTAATAAAAAGTAAGGCATGCCTGTATCATAAAAAGAATGAAGCAGACATCAAACTCATATGGTTATATAAAGTCCACTAAAGCCATGGATGCTAGTCCTTTTTTTCTATCAAATAATTTCCCATTATTAACTTCTTGGCTCCAGTGTTTTTGAGCGTCCATATGGAATC
>DAHXGO010000069.1:0-4082 GCA_027332905.1 Microcaldota archaeon
ACCCCACGAATTTATTCGTGGGAGGATGTCAGAATAATCACATACGCACGTTTGCCCAAATACTCTTTTACGCAATCTACTTTTGCGCCATTGCCATAAGGTGTAACTCTTTTTTCCATTATAAGTGAATCGCCTTGGGTTGAAGCCCGAGGCTTCTTGGAATGCCCTAACGTTGTCTGCTGTCTATTATCAGGAACATATTTCGGATATTCGTGCCTTTCATCATTAACATATGTGCCTACAGCCTTTTCGAAAATATCTCCTTATATACTGGCGGACCTCTGCCAAGGATGCTCTGAACTATCTTTATGCCATCGCATTTGAACCTGCCCTCTATCGTGCCTGCGCCCTTTAATGCATTTATTTCGGCTTCGCAATCGCCTTTTATCCTTGCTATCGTCAGATGGGGGGTGAATTCCCTTCTATCGATATGGATGATGCCTTTTAAACTGGCGCTGAGAAAATCGAATATGCTTTTTACCTGCACGTTACCCTCGCTTATACTTATGTATGCGACACGCGGAGTTCCATCATTGAAAAATTTTACTTCGCCGAATGATATGTGGAAGCTTTGAATCCTTATTGCATCCAGGGCATCTTCTGCAGCCTTGAGCTGGAAATCGTTTATATCACCCATGAAAAGCACAGATATATGCAGGTTATCAACTGTTGTTGTGGCTATGCACCTGCTTTTTGCCTGCATAATACGCTTTGTTATCTCGCGTTTGAACGAATCGGGTATATCTATGGATATGAACGCCCTCAATGCACCACTGCACTAAAACCACAGCAAGGTTTTTTAACTTAATGCAATTATAATTATATGCCAACAAAATATATAGTTGTTCTCGGATCCTTAATGAGTGGCCTTGGTAAAGGCATAGTATCCTCATCCATAACAAAGATCATGCTCATGCATGGGCTTAAAGCGCTTCCCATGAAGTTTGACGGGTATCTTAATTACGATTGTGGAACGATGAATCCGTTCAGGCACGGCGAGGTATTCGTGCTTGATGACAAAGGAGAGGTAGATATGGATTTTGGCAATTATGAGCGCTTCATAAATATGGATTTAGACTCGAGCCTTTCCATTACGGGAGGCAAGCTTTTCAGCGAGATAATATCCAAAGAAAGGAAGGGTGAATTCCTTGGCAGGGACGTCCAAATAATACCGCATATGACAGATTTCATACTCAACAAGGTCAAAAGCATAGCCAGGGATAAAAAGCTTGACATAATGGTTATAGAGGTGGGAGGCACAGTCGGCGACATAGAAAACAGTTATTTTATAGAAGCCATGAGGCAGCTCGCGCTTAAGGAAAAGGCGGCATTCGTAAATGTAGTGTATGTCCCAGAACTGAAAGTAGTGGGAGAGCAGAAGACAAAACCCACCCAATTGGCAATAAGAGAGCTTATGGGGAGCGGCATCCAGGCCGATTTCATAGTGTGCAGATCCGAAAGGGCGCTTGACAGATCGGCAAAGGAGAGGATTGCGCTCTTTTCAAACCTTGATGAAAAGCACATAATAGACAATACTGACCTTAAAAGCATATACGATGTGCCTGCATCGCTGATAGGCCAGGGGCTCGACAAGCTGATACTTGAGGAATTGGATATTGAAGGCGCAAGGATAGATAATGCCGAATTGTCTAAATGGAATGAATATGCAAAGAGCATTTCTGCAAAGCATAAACGGACTGTCAAGATAAGCATTGTCGGAAAGTACATAACGCTAAGAGACTCTTATGCGAGCGTGAAGGAAGCGCTAGCTCATTCTGCCGGCGCAGAAGCGGTCAATCTCGACTTAAATTGGATAGAATCTGAAAGATTAGAGGGCACATCAGATAATAAAATCGGTGAAATCCTTGGCGGATCAGATGGCATACTTGTTCCCGGAGGATTTGGGAGCAGGGGCATCGAAGGCATGATAAGGGCAATCGAATTCGCAAGAAAAAACAAAATACCCTATTTAGGCCTTTGCCTCGGCATGCAGCTTATGTCGATAGAGTTTGCAAGGAACGTATGCAACATAAAGGATGCCAATTCTGGAGAATTCAATCCATCGGCAAAGGACAAGGTGATAGACCTGATGGAAAGCCAGAAAGACATAAAATCAAAAGGCGGGACGATGAGGCTTGGGGCTTGGAAGGCTAGGATAAGGGATGGCACTTATGCATATCAAGCGTATAAAAGCAGGATAATAAGCGAGAGGCACAGGCATAGATATGAATTCAACAACCGTTACGCCGATAGGCTGGAGAAAAAGGGATTGGTCATAAGCGCCAGGACGCTGGATGGCAATATTGTAGAGATGGTTGAATGGAAGGGACAGTTCGGGATAGGGACCCAGGCGCATCCAGAACTGAAATCCAGGCTGGAGAAGCCGGCGCCCCTGTTTCTGGCGTTTATTGAAGCATCGATGGGCAAATGAAATGGGCCATAGAAAGTGATCGAAGTAGGTTTTATGTCCCTTTTACTATTTTCGTGCCCCAATAAGCAAAAGAATTAAAATGGTAACACCACATGGTAAATCAAGGTAATAAAAATAGATGGCATAATGGGTTGAGCTGATTAGCCTGCGAAATGCAGGGAGTAGTCAAGCAGCAGCGATACGATGCTGCCGACAACTGGAATTTCTCCAACTACCTTCCTTATTGTCGCTATGTCGTGCTTTTCGACGCCTTTTAGCACAGCAAGCAGCGGAGGATACAGCAGAATCATTACTACTATTGCACCCAATATCAACGGTATGTAATTTCCGCCAAGCAGTATGACTAAAGGATATACAAATGCGATGCCTATGAAGTTGGCCGCGAGCACCCTTCCTATTTTTTTGATGTCGATCTTTACATCAAATGATTTCCTTACCTCATATATGAAGAATATATCGTATAGCACCGGATTTATTATGAATAGCAGCAATACCAGGCCGGTGCCCTTTAATGCAGGTATAAGGACAGGCATCAGTGCAATGCCCGCGAGTGCAATTATTATGTTGTATTTTACCACCGTCTTTACCTTGTTTGCACTTAATAGAAGCGGAACGGCATAGTTGCCAGCCATGCCTATCAGGACACCGATACTCATTATAAGGATGTACATTGGAGCCAGGGCATAAACGCTGCTGAATGCAACATACGAGAACGGCTTTGACAGAAATGCCACGATAAAAACCAACGGAGCTACGAACAGGAATGCAACATACAGGGAATAGCTGTAGAACTCTCCAGTCCTGCTTTTGGTCTTCTTATTCGCCAACGAGCTCGCAAACGTGGGCAGCAACGAAATCCCTATAGTCCCTATTATTATGTCAAAAAGGTAGTTGACCTTTGATGCCACGCCGAAATTTCCGAGCACAAGAGTTGTAGCGAACATGCCCAGTATTATAGGGCCAAGGTTTCCCACTATGACGTTGAATATGTTTGAGACAGCTATTGGAAATGAAAATCTCATGATGAACTTCATCTTCTTTATAGAGGGCAATACTATTTTGACCCTGTTTACGCGGTATACCAAAACAATACCTGTGATTAAACCCGTAAACATTCCCAGCACGAGGCCAGATATTGGAGCCAATGCGCCATATCCCAGGTATGCCAAGACTACGCTTACAGTTGACTGCACCAATGATTGCAGTATTGCCATGATAGACGCATGGCTTCCCTTGCCCATGCCAATAAGTGCGCCATACAAAGCACCGAAGAGCATCGAAAATATTATTGACAGGGCTATTACCTGCAGCACATATGCCAATGACGCGCTGTGCATTACATACGCAGCCAGCGGCACGCTGAATATGACCAGCAGGGACGCCAAGACGATGCTTATTACGGCAAGCATGAACATGCCGTTCGAGAGAAGATGGCTTAGTTCGGCATTGCTGTTCTTAGCCTTGTATTCCGCGCTGAATTTGTTTATGGCCGTAGCTATGCCGAAATTTCCTACCGACCCGAAGATGCCCACAGTAGCTGTAGCCAGCACATATATCCCGTATACCTCCGGGCCTAAAATCCTGGCGACAGCTATGAATGAGAATGCAAGCATTATAAGAGATAGAACTTTGCTCACGAGTATGTAACTTG
>DAHXGO010000006.1:0-20559 GCA_027332905.1 Microcaldota archaeon
GTTTCCGCTGAATATCCAGTGTATCGCATACGCATTGAATGCTATCATCAAAGGATATACAAGATACGCAGCAATGGCTATTGCCAGGAATGCATTGGCTGTCGTTCGCAATCCAGAGCCTGTAAGTGATATCGATCGCAAGACTAGTGCTACGGGCAATACGACTACGAAAGCCGTGAATTCTATGAGCGGCAGGGATATGTACTGCAGGAATAATGCGCCGATAGCCACTATGGTAAAGGGCGCGAATAAATCAAAATAGACATCCGAAAGGCTGCCGTACGCGGCCCCGAAATCCTGCCCTATGTTGATGTCTACGCCAACGACAGATGCATTGCCTAAGCTATGCAAAGGGGATGCTTCTCCAATCTTGGTAAGCACCGAAGCATCTATGGCATATGTTACAGATGTGCTGTATATTGTCCCGAGGAGCTTAAGCCCGGTATTCATTGCCAGGTTCCCTATATAGAAATCGGCATACTGGAATGGCGACAGGGACGTGCCGACAAGCGTCTGGCTTAGCGAGGATGTTATATTACACGTAAGCTGCGACATTCCCAATAGTATCAGTATTATGACTACACTGAGCATCAGCTGGGCCATGTCTACCTTTAATAAGCTAGATACCTTCGATTTTGTTGCGCCAGGGAAGAACCTGCTGAGCATGTACAGGAATGCGAGGATAGTGAATGATGCTGCTATGACCAGATAGTTTATGCCGAGCCAGCTATTTACGTATGTTGACCCGCCGAACAATGCGCAACTGTTTATGAGCAAAACAAACACCAATTATTATCATAATTTATTATTCATGCAACTTTAAATTTACCTATCCCAAGGCGCACCCTGCCGCCCAGCATCTTTGCTATTGAATTGCCGATCGTGATCGTTACTATTATGTCCAGTATGAGCAGTATGAACTGGAGTATGACCTGTTCTACTTCGCCAGTTATGTAATTAAGCGCAGGGAATATGCTTGGCGGAGACGAGAAAAACGTTGCCAGCCCGTATTCTGCTCCAGTAAACGAATACCCCATGGCCTGTATCGCACCCAATACGGTATTTGTAGTCGTACTGATAAAGTTCATGATAAGGCAGTAGACGTAGTTGCTGCTGCTGCACGAATATGCGGGTTGGGCAGTCGGAGTGGGGCCCACCATGAGGCTAGATACAGGAATGTTGAATAGCAGCAGAAGGGAAGGAAATATCAATGATATCATTATCCCTATGCCAATCATGGTGCCGCCTATTCCCCTTAGGAACGGGATTGCCCTTAGGACTATCCCTATCGGAAGGAACACCGATAGGCCTATGGCGACTATATCTATGAAATACGCGCTCAGAAGAGAAAATAGTATTTCTATAGGTATTATAATGAGAGATATTATGTCTACAACAAATGACAGGTTAGGCGCCGCTGCAATCGATTCTATTACGCTGCTCTTGTATATGCTTCCAGCAGAGCCAAAATCCAGCGATCCTGTGAATGGTATTGGTATTGGAAAATATAGGGAATATGTAAAACTTTTGAGCGCGCCTACGGCAAGCGACAGGCCTATCATGCCGTTGAGCGCATTGTTGACTATAGAATATTGAGGTATGATGTAATCATTCATTGTGCTGGTATATACCCCTACAAGATTGTTGAGCACTATGCCGGACGCACTCACTTGGTTACCTGTCAGCGATGTACTGTACGGCAGCCCATAAAGCGTGGCGGCTATGCCGCTCATTATGACGAGTACCGCGAATATTATTACTATTATTGCAACGCTTTTTGCCACCTCCCAAAGTTCGCCCTTGTACCACCCTTTCAGATTGCTTATGTTGAATACCTCCCCCAACATGTATGCAACAGCTATGAGCATTATCGAAAGCAGTATGCCTATCAGGGCAACAGGTATGGCGCTCATTATGCACGCCCCTATTGACGTGGTGGATTGGGTTATTATGCAGTATGAATTCTGCAATGAATTCGTAACGCTTGAAGAGGAAATCGCGGATCCGGCGATAGCACCAGCTGGAAGCGCTGCAAGCAATATCAGGGCAAATAACATGCCAATGCGCCTATTCGGCATACTTACACTTTAGCAATAAAGATTTTTATTACCTATTGAGCATGGCAAACCTGCGCATATACATCTCGGCCTGGAGGACAACAAGGAATGGAAGCACGAATACAGAATCCACCACCAGCACAAGATACCTTGATAGCATCGTTCCGCCCAAGGCTATAAATACAAAATCCACGATGCTCAGCAGTATTATCGTAGTTAAGAGCCATATCAGAAAGTAGTCGAAGCGCTTGAAGAAGAATTTTGCACTCGCCTTTATTGATCTGCCTACCCTGTTTTCATCAATGACTATTGAATATGGCGCGTATATCAGAAACGGGGTAAGCGCAAGCCCGATGACAGCGGTCAGCAGACCCGAATAATGCGTAGAATACGAAAGCACGTTTACCGCCATCAAAGCAAAAGTAAAAAGGAGCACCACGGCAAACACCCTGCCGGTGTATGACTCCAATCCTTCTATTATCTCTTTGGTTATCCTTGTGCTTGTGCGCTTGTGCTTTATTATAGTTGTTATCGCAACGACCGCAAAACTCAGGAACAGAAGCGAAAACAGCGTTGACAACACTATCACGGCTATGTCCAAAAGGTTGAAATTTGAGTATACGCTTGCAGTCCTTATGAATATCGCTCCCGCATCATTGTATGTCGGGAATGCAGCGAATACGGGTATGATAAATGCTATGACAAATGAGAGTGAAAAGAGCAGTATGTACTTTATGTTCTGCATGTATGTCTCATATGCATAAGCAAGTATGTTCTTCAAGGCTATCACAGACATAGTAATAATAGCAGCTAGGATTTAAAAAATGTGGGATTGCAAATCCCACAAAAGCGCGGCTAGTCTGTCAAGTGCATGAGTTAGCTATATTGTTATTGCCTGTCATCAGCCCCAATATGTAAGGGGCAGCAATCGCTATTACGACGCCCGTTACGCCGCCGAGTATCATTCCCATTCCGTATCCCTGGATAGTGCCTTTGCTTGTTCCTGGCATCATGTGCGAACCTGCGTATAGCGCACCTCCCAATATCATTAGCGTAAGGCCAAGTATAAATATTGCAGAGTGCACAGCACCGTACACTGCGCAGATTGGCGCTATTACGTTGCTTGTAAGACTAGCACTGCTGAGCACCGTAGCAAATGAGCCTATCGCGGCCAACAGCATCAGCATCCTAAAATATTTATGGGTCGTGGTCATTGCCATGCCCATCAAAACGCCATCTAAAAATTTCATATTAACACTCTTCCAGGTTTTCAATATTTATGAATATGCCACATATAAATACTTTTCTATGTTTCAGAGATTATTGCATGCTTATGCACTTTAGTATAGGTTTATAAACTGTTTATCGCATAATCATTTACTGTTTTGATTTGGCTGATATTATGTACATTTTGGGCATTTGGGACGGCCACGACGCCGGGGCAGCTCTGGTTGAAGATAACAGGGTAGTTTACGCTGCAAACGAAGAGAGGTTCACCAAGCGTAAACTGGAGGTGAAGTTTCCGTATAATGCCATAACTGCCGCGCTGTCATATGCCAAGCTCAAGCCCACAGAGATAAAGCACATAGCGTATAGCACTACTGAATTTACTAAGACCATGGAAAGGATATATCCAGGCATGAAGGAAAAATACTATCTTTTCAGGCGCAGGAAGATACCCAAGCCGCGATTCGACAACTTCAGGCATGAGCTAAAATACGGAATGACATCCATAGGCATATTGCCGCTATGCAAAGAGATAAGCAGCAGCATAATAGCAAGGCAATTGAGGCACATGGGATTCAGGGATTTTAGGCTGCACGTAGTAGAGCACCACACCGCACATGCCGCAACTGCGGCCTTCACATCGCCATTCAGCAAGGCGCTAGTAATAACTGTAGACGGATTGGGAGACGGGCTGTCTGGATCCGTAAGCATATTTGATAATGGCAAGCTCGAAAGGCATGTCAGGATAAATGCAAGGGATTCCATAGGCATATTCTACGAACAGGTAACGAATATACTGGGCATGCGCGAACTGGAGGACGAGGGCAAAATAATGGCTATGGCGGACTACTCGTACCCGTTCACGTTTGAAGAAAATAAGTTCAGGGAATATTTCAGCGTCCATGGCACGAGCATGAATGCCAAATACGGCCCCGGCAGGCAGTTCAACATGCTGCAAAGGACTGCATGGCAGCTGCCGCGGGAACAGACCGCCTATATGGCCCAGCAGCTCTTCGAAAACGTGCTGATGAAATTCGTAAGCAATTCTATAGACAGGTTCAGCATAGGCGACGTTGCATTTGCTGGAGGCACATTTTCCAACATCAAATCAAACATGAAGCTCAGGAGACTTGAAGCGCTGAAGCATTGGTATGTATTCCCCCATATGGGAGATGGAGGCATAGCGCTTGGAAGCGCGCTATATACTCACCACATGCTTACGGGAAACGCCAAATACAAGTTTGATGCATATCTTGGCGATGCGTACACTGAAGAGCAGACGGAGAGCGTAATAAAATCCGATAGGCAGTTCCAATACGAAAAGGAGAATCCTGAGGATCAGGCGAAGCATGCCGCAGAGCTCATAGCAAATGACAATTACGTCTTCTGGTTCCAGGGAAGGATGGAGTACGGGCCCAGGGCGCTGGGCGACAGGAGCATTATTGCATCGAGCAGTTCTGATTCCGTCAAGGACAAGCTGAACCTCTACGTTAAACGAAGGGAGTGGTTCCAGCCGTTCGCACCTTCCGTACTCGAATCTGATATAAGCTCTGTAGTCGAATACGATTCGAAGGGCGTCGATAGGTACATGACTATGGCGTATCCCGTTAATGCCGATGCCAAGCGCATTGCAAAATCCACTGTAAACGTTGACTGGACCGCAAGGCCGCAGACGGTAGGAAGCGAAAACCCGCTGTATGCAAAGGTCTTGGAAGCGGTGAAAAAGAACCAGGGCCTGGGCATAGTGCTGAACACCAGCTTCAACATACACGGTATGCCAATAGTGCTTAACCCAGAAGATGCGCTGCTCACCATGAAGAAGACCAATACTAAATACATGTTCATAAACGGCATAACTGTAACCAACAAGAGAGGTATATGATGGTTGCCATACCCTCAGGCATGCAGGAGTACCTGTTCACTTTCGGCATACTGGCGTCTCTAGCAGGCACGATTATAGCGGCTGTGAAATCGAGGAAGGACATACGTTCAGTGCTTTCAGGCTATGGATTGGACAGGATGCACGTCCTGCTCATGGTGGTCGTTGTTCTCGCTTTCGTGGTGCTTGAGATTATGATAGTCAAGCCTACGCAGCAGCTCTTCTTCGACGACGCAATATATCAGGCTATGGCTCTCGACCTGCTGCATACGGGCCAGGCATGGATGTGCAACTATGGAACTATGACGTCATGCTTTTCCGGAGAGATATTCCATGAGCCTATAGGCGAATCGTTCAACCTTGCCATCGGTTTCTTAATCCTTGGGGTACACAGGTATTCGGCATATTATACGAATTTTGCACTGAGCGCCATTGCAGTCGCATTCACATATCTTTCTGCGCTTGTGCTTTTCGGCAAGCGCAGGATAGCGCTGCTTTCTGAGCTCTTCATCGCCCTGTCGCCCGTCATGCTCGTATGGGCCATGCCTACAACGTCAGACATGCCGATGCTGGCTTACTCGCTCATATCGATATTTTGCATGCTGATCTTCTTAAGAAAGAAAACCCTTTGGACGTTCGGGTTGGCGCTCTTTTCTCTGTCGTTGCTCGCATACATGAAGGTAGATGCCGTCGTGTATCTCGTTGTCATCCCTTTTATGTATGTGGTTCTAGACAATAAAGGCATAATGCCATCTATAAAAGCCAACATATCGATGGTAAATGATAACCTCTTCAATACAAAGGCTCTCGTAATGCTGCTTGTCTTTGCAATGGCGATATCGCCTGAGCTCGGGTTTGCGCACAGCGAGCTCGTCGGCGGCTCCTTCGGATTCCAAGGGGCATATGTGCAGGAGAGCTGCAACCTGCGATACACAGTAGTGGCGAAAAGCGCAATAAACCTGCAGAACTTCGGCGCAAACATATGCAGCAATATCTTCTTCTGGTTCGACGCGTATAAATCTGATTACGTGATGCAGCCCATAATATTCACCGCATTTGGGATATTCGGCGCCATATCGATGTTTATACTTAGGAAGCGAAGGGAGCTTTTGGCGCTTGGCATTTGGTTCCTGGCATTCTTCCTGATTTATACGGCATTCTACGCAGGCAGCGTTGTATACGGAGTTGATTGGAGATTCATGCTAAGCCTGATTGCACAGGCAAGCATATTCGCAGGGTTCGGAATGGAAACATTGATATCGCTTGGAAGGCCAAAGCGCAAAAATATGGATGATCAGCATGCACAATAATAAAACGGATTTACAGCTTGCCATAGCAGCGGCGGCGCTGCTCCTTGTGGCATATGCATTCTCATCTTTTATAATGCCGCTTTCAATCAGCCCTTCAAGCATACCGCAGGCAGGGGGAGCAAGGTTCTACGAGAACTTCGTATACAACTCAAGTTACCTCATACCCGACTCATGCCTTGTCTTCACTGCAGACCCTACGCTCTTCAACGTCAACGGCAAATCGGCTACGCAGCTAGGCAATTTCCTTAACGGCAGGCTTTATTCCGAATACGCAGACAAATATCCTTGCTTTGTGCTCGATGTAGGCTATTGGTGCAGTGTCCTTGGACCTATAGAGTCTACATGCAGCTACATTCAAAACCATACCGCGCTGAAAGCCATAAGGACAGATATTTACCCACTTTCTGGGGCAGAATACGGGCTCTATTATATAGAAAGGCAAAATGCGACCAGTTGATTATTATATGGCAGGTTATCCGATGTTTCCAAATATAGTCTTCAGTATGGCATAGCCGTCGCCGAATGAGCGCAGCTTCCCCACGCCGTATGTCCTTTTCTTCTCGTAGCTTGGTATCTCTATTATCTTAAGGCCCGCCTTCTTCGCCTTTATGCTTATCTCGGTTTCTATTCCGAAGCCATTAGACGTAAGATGCACCTTCTTGAACGCCTCCCGGTTCATGCTCCTATATCCATAGCATAGGTCGGTATAGTTCGCCCGGTATATGATGTTTACGAGAAGCACGAATGCCTTATTGCCCAGCTTCCTGAACAGAGGCATGTCGTCCGATCCTCCCCCTATAAGAAATCTAGACCCCATGCATATGTCATATCCGGCTTCTATTGCCGCTATAAGCAGCTTAAGCTCATTTGGCCTGTGCGAAAGGTCTGCATCCATCGATATTATTATTTTCCCTTTTGCTTCCCCGAAGCCCTTTATCAGTGCAAAACCCTTGCCCTTATCTTCATACAGTATGCGTGCGCCCATTGCTTTTGACACGCTTACAGTATTGTCGGTAGAATGCTTGTCTATAACCAGTATTTCATACCTGTAGTTTTTAAGCATCAGCTTGACGCCTGATATTGCCTTGCCTATGTTCTTGCCTTCATTGAGCGTAGGTATGACAACGCTTATGTACGGATGTCTATTATCAAGCATCTTTACCAGCTGCTTCTTTATCTACGCGCTTGCGCCCCTTGCCCTTGAACAAGGACAATGCTATCAGCGCTATTACGGCTATGAATATTGCCGTTATCCCAATAAGGAATATGGGCAGCGGATGCGAAACTGGAGCATTCTGCTGTATATGCATTACCCCAAGCGACGAGTAATGAAGATTGTTCTTTATATATGAGATAAATACGGAAAACGTGAATGATTCGTTTGAAATCGACCCGTAGCTAGTTATATTCCTTGAGGTAATATTGAATGTCGCATTGTATTCGCTATTAGGCTGCATAAGCACGGTTACATTAGATGATGAAATTCCGATGTTCGGCGGCGCTACAGTCGACAGCGTGACGTTAAGCGGCTCGGATGAGAGGCTGTATATGTTTGCGATTATCTTGTTGCCTTTCCTTGACATGCCTATTATGCTTACTAGGCTCGTAGTATTTGCCCCTATGTTGCCCAGGCACGGGAAGACCTCAAACACCGACGCAGACCCTTGGGCATATTCTATTGTAAAGTATTCAGGATAAATCCCGGGAATCGACGCGTTGTAGAGAGTGAAGCTGAATGTATGGTTTGAAAATGGAGCCAGCAGGCCGTATGCCTCCGATAAATTGCTTGTGGATGCGCCCCCAATGTGCGGCACGGCGATAATGTTACTTGCAGTGCCATTGCCAATATTTGAGATGGTGAACCTTATGGCGCCACTGGAAGCCCCGGCATTAAATGAGGTATGGCACGACCCGACTAATGTAACGGTAGACGCATTGCCTGCGCCCACATAGAGCAGCATGGCAAGCGCAAGCACGATTAATAACATTCGCATTGCAACACTGGAATCCCTATAGTATTGAAAGGCTAAAAACCTTTTTCTACTTATTGCAGCAATGCCCTGTTTTTGCGCAAGATATAAAAAGTTTGACAGCCATTAGCTCTTGGTTAAAATGGCATCCTTATCATCGCCGCAATCGCAGGCAGGAGTATTGAGTTTCTACGATGCGCCCAGCAAAGGCCCGAAGGTGAACCCCAAGATAGTCATAGGATTCATCGTGGCGTTCGCTTTCATAATACTTATAATAGATCATTTCATATATGCGTGAGCGCCTTATTCGGCCGATTTGAATATGTCTTTCCTAAGCTCTGTAGCTTCTCCGTTCTCCGCAAGTATGTACAATATCGCGCGCACTCCGTTCTCTTCAAGGCCGGTCTCATTCGCTATGTCCTTGACGTTCATGCTCTTCTGCCTTATTATATTGAGTATTGCTGACGTGTTCTTCGTTATGTATCCCCTTGTCGCTACATAGAATTTCTTGTTGAATGCACGCGTTCCGAGAATTAGCCCATGATGTATGCTGTCTTCCAACGCTGCAGATACATTTGCCGCTTCTGTCTCGCTGGACAGCACTATGAAGCCCTGCTTGTGAAGCAGCTCTATCGCGTCGCTGTCTGTTGCGCTGGCAGCTTGGGCACTCGTAGCATAATCGAACTTTGCGCGGCTGGCCTGAAATGCTTGAGGCGCGGCCCTGCTCTTCTGCGCCATAACGTTCTTGCGCATCAGGAACGCATCGTATATCTCTTTTTCTATGCCGTATAAAGGCTCGGGGTCGCTGCCCTTCTTGAACAGCGATATATACCTTTTCTTGAGCAGCGCCTGCAGCGTAGCTTTCTCATCCTGGTCGAGCATGTCGTTGACCCTGCTCTTCGTGCGCTGGCCATATCTAAGGGTATCCAGTTTTTTCAGTATTGCAAGCTCTGCGGGCGATATCTGCTTCCCTTCATGGGCTTTGGCGGACTGTTGCGCAGGCTCCCTCTTTGACAGTATGGAATCCGCTATGTCGCTCTTCTTCGCAAATATGAAGTACTTGTCCTTGTACTTGAGAAAATCCACCTCTTCCCCGTCAATTATGCCCAGTGCGGAGACTACTTCGTTTGGAAGGTAGATTGCAAGCTTGTTGTTGACCTTATATACTTTCGGCATTGTTACTCCCTGCAAAGGTTTTATATTTTAAGTTAGCTAATAGAATATACCATGCAAAGCTTAAAAGAGTTTACAATTTATACCAAAGGAACTCTAAGCACCACGGATGCGTATTCCATATTGGACAACGGCAACGCCATGGGCTTCGGGGAACAGCTGATGGTCGAGAACGCGGGCTTTGAGATAGCCAGCTGGCTCAGGCACAGGCACAAGGGCGACAGGATGCTCTTCGTAGTAGGCACTGGGGGCAAGGGGGCCATAGGCCTTGCGGCTGCCAGGAGGATGCTCAAGTATGCCGATGTCGAAGTCGCACTCGTAGGCAACCATAACGATATAACAAACAAGGCAACGCGCTTCAACTACCGCATACTCGGCGACATAGTTGACATACACGATATCGATATGGACAACATAAACGAGTTCTCAAAGATGCTTAAAAGGTCTGAAGACGTAATCGATTCAATAGCAGGCATAGGTATTAAGGGTAGGCTCTCAAGCACCTTATACCATATAATAGAGCGCATGAACGAGTCTAAGAAATATGTCATCTCGATAGACATGCCTTCGGGCATGAATGCTGATACGGGCATTGCAAACAGGATAAGCGTAAACGCCGACAGCGTGCTTGCGATACACAAGATCAAGAACGGGCTGCTGAACAGCCATTACAGCGGCGGCACTGCAATAATAGACATAGGCATACCGCCGACCCTCGAGCTTTTCGCCGGGCCCGGCGACGTAAAGTCAATCACAAGGCCCAAGTTTATGGGCTCAAACAAGTATACCAATGGCAGTGTACTCATATTAGGAGGCAGCAAGGAGTACCATGGCGCTCCAATATTGTCTTCGTTTGCAGCCAATGCGACTATGGCTGCACTGCGTTCCAATTCTGGATATGTGCATACCATTGTGCCAGACGGCATAGCGGACGGCGTCTCCAGGATGTCCACGTCGATGGTCGTAAGAAGCCTTCCGGGCGATGTTATTGACGCTGATGCAATAAAAGCGATTGGCATGCTGAGGCACAATGTGCTGGCGTTGGGGCCAGGGCTCTCGCAGAAGGCCATTTCGAACAAGGGTGCGGCTTCGCTCTTGTCTATGGAAAAGGAGAAAGGCAATATAGTGGTCATCGACGCATCAGCCATAAGGAGCATCGCGCTGTACAAGAGTTATATAGGAAGGAATTCGATAATAACGCCCCACGAAGGAGAATTTAAAACGCTTACAGGGATAGACCTGACAAAGGCAAGCATGAACAGGA
The DNA here is from genome assembly GCA_027332905.1 of Microcaldota archaeon. Lineage (GTDB taxonomy): Archaea > Micrarchaeota > Micrarchaeia > Micrarchaeales > Micrarchaeaceae > JAMCYW01. The sequence goes on from DAHXGO010000006.1 coordinate 10,881, forward strand.
AGCTCCACAGCGCCATTGAATTCGCAGACACATACGGCTGCACGCTCGTATTAAAAGGCAATGAGACAATAATAACCAATGGCAAAACGCTGAAGATAAACAAGTCTTCGACCCCTGCCTTGGCCACCATGGGCACCGGAGACGTATTAACTGGAATGATAGCCAGCTATGCAGGCATGAGCATGAAGCCGTTTGAGAGCGCAGTCGCGGCCGTATACATGCATTCGAAGATAGGCGACATGCTTTTCGAAAAGAAAGGTCTGCACATAACCGCGCAGGACGTCATAGACATGATACCCGAGCAGCTTAAGGGTTTTGACAGCATAATGTAGAATATAGTGGTTTTATGGACGATTCACCTTACATGGTACTAAGAGATGGCATAGCCAAAGCACTTGCAGATGCAATAAAGAAGACAGGATATGACGCAAACGATAGCGATATTGCAAGATCATTGGATTTCTCGAAAGGCAGCGGGGACATTGCGTCTTCCATATCCCTTAAGATAGCAAAGGCATTGGGCAAGAGCCCAGTTGATGTGTCGTCCGGCATCTCTGAGAATATGGCACCCATAAGCGGAATATCGGCAATAGACACATCGAACGGATTCATAAACTTTCACATAGACAGGAAAGGCTTTTCTGCGTCGGTTCTGAAGGCGGTGCTGAAAAATGGAGCTTACTGTTCGTCAGGCAAGGGAGATGGCAAAAAGGCGATTATAGAATCACCAAGCGTAAATCCCGTGCATCCGTGGCACGTAGGCCAGGTTAGAAGCGCGCTGCTCGGCGATGCATTATCGAGGATATTCGAGGCGTGCGGATATGCCGTAGAGCGTCAGGATTACATAGACGATCTGGGGTTTCAGGCCGCGCAGGCCATATGGGGGCTTATGCATTTGGAGAGATTGGGCATCGCATTGGACACCTCGAAGAAGTACGACCATGCTTTAGGAGATGTATACGTCAAGGTTAATGCCTTCATGGAAAATAACGACATAAAAGACGAGATTGACGAGACGCTCAAGAACATGGAGATTGACGGCACTTACGAGTCTAAGATATCAAGGGAATCTTCTGAGAGCTATGTCAACGCCGAATACAAGACTGCCTTCGCATTCAACATATTCCACGATGTCCTTGTTTGGGAGAGCGATATAGTAAGGGAGAATCTTCTGGAAAAGGCGCTGCAGATATTGAAGAGAAAGGGCATTGCCAAGGAGCTTACTGAAGGCAAATATGCAAACTGCCTTGTGATAGATTTCAACGACATAAAGGACCTTCCTGAAGAATTCAAGGGATTGAAGGAAAGCATAAAGGTATTGGTAAGGAGCAATGGCGCGCCGAATTACCTGGCGAAGGACATTGCATTCCACATGTGGAAGTTCGGCCTGCTCGATAATACATTCAAGTATTCAAAGTTCATGGACCAGCCCAACGGAAAGGAGCTCTATTCGACTTCCAGGGAAGGCAGCATCATGAATTTCGGGAATGGTTCCATATCGATAAACACCATAGACGCGAGGCAGAGCTACGAGCAGAACCTCATAAAGATGGTATTGGAGGCGATAGGCGAAGCAGGCAAGGCATCGGGATTCAGGCACATCGCATATGGCGTCGTAGAATTGGAGAACGCCAAACTCGCCGGAAGGAAGGGCACCTGGGTAGGATACACTGCAGACGACCTTCTGAAGGAGACGTATGAGAGGGCGGTCTCGCTCATAGGCACGCGATTCAATCTTGCAGAAGATGCAAAGGACAGGATAGCGCGAGACATATCCGTATCTGCGATAAGATTCGAATTCCTGAAGCTGTCGCAGGAGAAGAAGCTTACATTCTCATGGGAGAACGCACTTAATTTTGAGGGCAACTCCGGGCCGTACTGCCAGTATATGTATGCCAGGGCTTCAAGGATAATAGAAAATTCCGGGATAATGGCTGGGGACATCATAGGCGCGGACGCAAGCGTGCTCGACAGCGACCACGAATTCGCGCTGATAAAGCAGTTCTCGATCGCAAAGGATATCGTCGAAAAGGCAGCTTCAGAATACAAGACCAATGTCATAATAGACTATATAAGCAGTGCCGCGCTTGCATTCAGCAAGTTCTACGAGCACGATCCCGTGCTCAAGGCCGATTCTAAGGAAAGGGTGCTCGCAAGGCTTGCGCTTGTGCTTGCATTCAAAAAGGTAATCGGAGAGATGCTTGCCATCGTAGGCATAAACGCGGTAGAACGGATGTAAACTGCCCGCCGATAAATCGTGCTGGCTTCCTTGTCTGGATTAGGCGATGCCGTTTCCGCATTAGCCTACAACCATTGTGCACGGATCGTCCATGAGCCAGTTATACGCCTTTTTGTATTCTATGTTTATGCCTTCTATTTTTTCACTGCCTGAATACTCATACGTTATTATGATACCCTTTTTGACATTTAATTCCTTTGCGCATCTTATCAGCGCGCTTATCTCACGCTTTTTCGCCTTAGGGTCCCTTACCGAATAACTTACTTGTATAGGACATAGGGCATTGCCGCGCTTAAAGACAAAATCCACAGCCTTTCCTTCGGATCTTTGCCCATTTTCGCGCCAATAATACATGCTTGAATTTCTGTCTTTTTTACAGTGCACATATATGTGCTGCGCCACGATGTTTTCAAGCATCCTCCCTTTTATCTCCATGAAATTCGTACCTATGGCACTAGCGATGCCGTTGTCTATGGAATAGACTTTTCTCGGGCTGTTCTCTTTTTCTTTGGGAGAGAAGGATAGCCTATCTACAAAGAAGATGATACTTGAGCTGGCGATATATTCGGAGAAGCGCTGTGCCGTTTTCACCGGAATGTTCAGGAATCTCGACACGCTATTGTATGTGATCTCGGATGATATGTTAGTAAGGTAGAACTTTGCCAATGATCTAAGTTTAGCCTCATTTCTCAATCTGTACCTAGAAATGACATCCTTTACCATTATAGTATCAAAATAGCTCAGCAGAAGTTCGTTCTTTTCGCTGTTTAATGCAACAACGGGGAATCCTCCGAAATGCAGATATTCATCAAAATGCTGTTTTATCTTCTCGGCATTTGTTACTATGTTTAGTTGATCTGTTTTCATTCCCTTGAATGCCAGAAATTCGGGAAAACTTAACGGTGCGATGTATATCGTTATCTGCCTTCCGGACAGCAAGGTAGAGTATTCCGAGCTTAGTAATTTTGAAGACGATCCTGTGATTATGAATTTTGCCTCGTTTCGTTCGGTAAGGCCCCTGACGAATTTTTCCCATCCTTCAACCTCCTGTGCTTCGTCTATGACAATGAGAGGTTTTTTACCTGGCTTCAATATACTCTTATAAGATTCATAAGCCTGCAGCAACAGCTCGTAATTCCTGCTTATGAACCTCTCATCTTCTAGATTTATTATAAGCACGTTCTTTCCATCGGTTTCGTTGATCAACCGTTTTACGACCTGCTTTGCAATAAACGACTTGCCGCATCGCCTAACGCCTGTTTCGGCGATGATATTATTCTCGTTTAATAAGTTCAAAATTTTATCGACATAAAACGGTCTTTCCAAACCCGTATCTATCTGCTTGTCGCCCCAAAAATTCCATGACGACAGCACAGATAAAAGCTCATCGTTTTCCATATTATGTTTTATATGACACAAAATATTTATATTTTATGTTTTATATGACACAAAAGTATACAACGGCGCAGATCGCAGTTTATGAGTGGGAGGATGCCACAAGCATGTTCTTGCTTGTGCGCGCATCGCCACTGCCTGCCCTATGATTAGCATTTGCCATGGGATTTAACCGGCAATCAAAGTGCATTTAGGCAAAGCTTAAAAGGATTAGGATTCAATAACGAGTGATGGGCCCGTAGCTCAGCTTGGACAGAGCGACATCCTCCTAAGGTGACGGTCGCGGGTTCAAAGTGCGGTTCTTGATTAATTTCATGCCCGTATGGCAATCCCGCCGGGCCCGTCTGCCAATATTTATGGATGGTTTCATGGAGAGAAAAAAACCGACAAACGCAAAGCAGCGCGGCTACGCTAAAGGAAGTGCAAAGGAGCCCGTATTCATAGTCAAGCGCGCTTCAAGGCTCGGAGGGCTTGATTACCTGCATATATCCCTTATCGTATTGATAGTAATACTTGTTGCGCTTGCATTCGAACTTTCAACCTTCAAGACTACAGTGCAGTGCAGCTACGGGGCGGGCCTAAACGGCACCTGCATAACGCCCAAATACAACAGCACACAGGCGCTTGGCGCGGCAGAGCAAATAATCGCAAGCTATTCTACAATAAACAGCTCGCTTGCCTTGCTGCCATACTATGTGCTGCCAAACGAATCTAACGTATCGTTCATGGGCAACCAAAACGAATGGCTCGTAACGATGCCTTACAAAGACCCGTTCACCGGCCAGAGGCTTATGTTTTCAATGACGTTGTACGGGCAGAACCTGAGCCTTGCGCATCCTTTCATGCAGACTCTAAGCCCTACGTCGCATACGCAGAACAAAGCGATAGGCGTTGGGGCTATAAGCCTAAGCGGCAAGGTGCTGTGCACGACAACCCCCCCATATCCAGCATATATGATAACAGACCCTTATGCGCCCGGGGCGTTCTCGGCCATACGCGATGCGATAAACGCCAGCAGGAGATACAATTCAACAATAAACATGACCTACAAGTTCATATTCGAGGGCAACTCAGTAGAGAAATATTCTAAGTATGGAATCAACGGAACGCAATTGCTTGGCATGTACCTCGCATGCGCTTCAACGCAACAGAAATTCGGCGATTTCATGAGCAACCTCAGCACAGTGTTCAACGGAAATCCGCTTTCGGAGAACATACTTTCATCAATCGTAAACGGCTCAGACCTCAATGTGCCTGAATTCAATACATGCATGGAAAGCGTACCGACAGTTATGGAGCATCAGGCGCAGCTTGCTGTTTTCTATAACATAACAGAGACCCCCGCATTCATAGTAGACTGCAAATATCAGGCGATACCGCAGACACTCGACAGCGCAATAAACTACACGCTGGGGCATGCAGGCGCAACCGCTTCAACAGGGTAACCTATTTGGCGCATATAATAGTTGGAATAGACACGGGAAAGACGTCTGCCGTAGCGTGCATAGACCTTGACGGGAACCTCGTTTATCTGGCCCACAAGCGCAATGCCGGAATAGGATGGATAATAAATGCCATAAGGCATGCCGGAACCCCTATACTCATAGCTAACGACAAACATATGCGTTCCAGCGCGATAATAAAAAAGGTTAATGCCGCATTCAACGCTATGCTTTACGCACCGAAAAAAGACATATCCCAAGACGACAAGAAGCATTTTGCAAAAAGGATGGAGATAGGCAACCAGCACGAACGAGATGCCTACATATCCGCAAGGAAGGCTTACAATGCGCATGCAAACAAGCTTAACCAGGTTGCTAAGATAGCGCGCAAGAACAATTTCGAAGACATAGACGCAATGAAGGCAAAGGTAATAGGCAGGCATTCGGCAAGGGAGGTTATTGAGAACAGGGCATCGAACAGGCGATAGCATTTATGGCAACAGGCTTAAAGCTTTGCTGCCATATATTAGAAAGATTCCGGCGACCAGCAAGTGATAATGTGCAGAAGACTTCATCAAAACATGCAAGGGCATCGAAGAGTTCTGAAAACAGGAGCCGCAAGCTGCGCTGCAGGATAAATATAATACCGATAAAATCCCTCCTTCTTGCCATGTCGTTCTTGATAAACGCCAACGTGGAGAAATTCTACAACAACGACGACGTATACCCGGCTATGAAGAGGATAACAAAGCATATGCAGACGCTTAAGGAGACTGCCAACGAGCTTTACAGAGACATGGAGGTAGGCCCGGACACATTCTACAATGAACTAAAGCTCGGAGTTACGTCATATGTCAATTTTTTCTACAATATAAGCAAGAAGAGCAGGGACACTTACATAGATACGCTCAAGGAAGACGCTTCCATTTCAGGCAGGCATTCTGAAATAAATATGCTCTCTGCCCCGGCCCTGATGGCAAACAGGGCCATCAAGAAGAGCGATGCAATATCGGCAATGCTTTCGGAATTGTATTCCAAGCCCCTTAAATTCTGCCATTCTTCCGGAAAAGCCGCAATGCAGATAGAGTTCTTCAAGAAGTCGATGGCCATAAGAGCCATGCCTGAAGAGTCGTTTGGCAGGCTTTCAGATGCGCTTGGGCGCCTTGACGAAGCGATAAAAGCAATAAATAACTATTCATTTGAACCTATTAATACTGAAAAGGAAAAGAGCGAGTTTTTCGAAAGCATGATAAAACTCGATAGCGAATCTGGATTCGGGATTACGGGCTTCATAGAGGACAGGCTCATGCCGTATGAGATCCCAAGCCACAAGATAATGCGACGATAAAGATAAAAAACATATAATTATAATGCGCTCCCTTCATCTAGTCCGGTCAAGGATGCGGCCCTCTCACGGCCGAAACTCGGGTTCAAATCCCGAAGGGAGCATTTGAGTCTGCTCTTGGAAGAAGTATATATTTCTATATGCCGAAACAGTAAGTGTTGGTAGTATGACATCCAATGTCCCTTACGTAAAGCAGTTCAATAGAAGCGCCTGTGTCGCTGCTTGCTTCGAAATGGTGTTCGCTTCTTATGGGGTCAAAGTAAGCCAACGAACACTTTATAAAAAGGCGGAGCCAACTTCAAGAGGTCTACCGTATCCAGATCTTATGCTGGCGCTAAAGGACAAGAATTTTAGGCTCGAAAGATGGTCAAATCACAAATCTGTATACAATAGGACAAGGACAGAAAAAGCGAAGAGGCTGGGCCTTATAAGGTTTCACGGCAAGGCCAGCTTACCATTGTTGAAAGGTTTTCTCAAAAAAGGCATGCCCGTGATAATAGGAGTGTACCTTGATACTTGGAAAAATCAGAAATTATACCCAGGGGATACGCATGCGGTTGTAATCGTTGGTTACAGAAATAATAAGTTTATAGTAAATGACCCCGCAACGGGCCCGCGTTGGAAGGGATTTAAGGTAAGCCCAAAACACTTAAAGACAGCTTGGGATAAATGTGATAATACTATGTCGATACTAATAAAGAAATGATTAACATGGAAAAACAGACTTGGCAGCAGAAATGGAATGCTGTTTATGGGTTGAACAAGGATCCAAACAGGGAACTTTTACTTTTTCCACTCCTGCTAAAGACATCACTACAGAATGCATAGCAGAAAGCCCACGATTTTCAATCGTGGGATGAATGCGAAATACATAATGGTGACATGGTGTTCATCTTGCACTCATCATATTAGGATACCACTTCATGGTGAGTAATATTGCCCCAAAGCCTAATTAGTCCCAAGCTCTATATATTTGAAAAAATACTGTTATCCATTAGGTTTATATGCCTGAATATACAATAGACAGAGCAGGCGGAGGTACCGAGAGTTTTGAAGGAAATAGCACTTCAACTTTGGCACCACGTAGCAGAGATATCGGAGCTGATGTTATAAGCAAGGCATTTGAGCTTATCAGAAGGGCACCTACGGAAGAGGTTTTGACAGCCGAAACGCTGCAAAGACATCTTCAAAATCGTACACCATTAAAACACTATATCGGCTTCGAAATCTCAGGTTTTATCCACTTGGGCACTGGGCCGCTGTGTATGCAAAAAGTTGCTGATTTCCAAGAGGCTGGTGCCGACACTAATATATTCCTAGCAGATTATCACACCTGGATAAACAAGAAGCTAGGGGGAGATCTGGCCACCATAAGAAGAATTGGGGGCACATACTTCAAGGAGGCGCTAAAACAATCCCTTAAGGCGGTTGGTGGAGACCCAGATAGAGTACACTTTATAATGGGTTCGGAACTGTACGAAAAACTTGGAATGCAATATCTTGAGGATATAATAAAAGTCTCATCACAGACCTCCCTGGCTAGAGCAAAGAGGAGCATAACCGTAGCGGGTAGAAGGGAAGGCGAATCAATAAACTTTGCACAGCTTCTGTATGTACCTATGCAAGTTGCTGATATTTTTGGTTTGGGGGTCAATTTAGCGCATGCTGGAATGGATCAAAGAAAGGCACATGTTGTCGCATTGGAGGTGGCAAAGACATTCGACGCTGAACTGGTTGCAGTACACCACCACCTTCTAACAGGGATACATATAACAGAAGCCCAAAGGGCACAGATATTAGCAGCAAAGGCCTCAGGTAACAGAGAGCAGTTAGAACAAGAGTTGATCGATATCAAAATGTCGAAATCCAACCCCTCCAGCGCCGTTTTTGTGCATGATACTGAAGAGGAAATTAAAAAGAAGATAAATGGTGCCTTCTGTCCTATGGGAGAAATAACTGTCAATCCAGTGCTTGATCTTGCTAACTTCATAGTATGGCCCTATCTGATAAGAAAGGAAATGCCTTTCGAAATTGAAAATAAAAAGCATGGCACAACCTCTACTTACAATACGCCAGCAGAGCTTGAGGCAGGATACCAGAGGGGAGAGATACACCCAGTTGACCTGAAAGGTGCAGTCGCAGATTATCTGGCGGCCATGTTAGAACCCGTAAGAAACTACTTCTTAGAGGGTAATGGAAGGAAACATCTAGAGGACATAAAAAGCATTAAGATAACACGCTGATACGGGATTTTCGAATTAGACAATAGTCTATGGTACAATGCATTTTTTATATTAATGCATTCTATCGGATAACCATAATTTTATGTGGTTAAATGGTTAAGGGTGATTCTAAAAATGCGAGCTTTAGGAAGGTAAAAAGGCTCTTTTACAATCCTAAGACTGACTCCTTGAAGGAGTTGCTGAAGATAGAAAGGGCTTTGCATTCGAAGATTTTAGAGAAGACTGATTTTAAAAAGGCGACCTTGCCGCTTGGTGCTACAAATTACCAGGATTTGATAGAAAATGTTAAAATCCCCAAAAAGATCGAAGACAGCGGGAATTTGATTAATCTGATTAATGAGGTCACGGGGGGGTTGGTGAGGTGGCATTCCCCTAGGGCGATGTACAATCTGACACCGCCACCGTTACTTCATGCAATAGCAGCCATGTCTATTTTTTCTTTATATAATCCAAATCTCGTTTGGGATATACCTGGTGGAAAGACTGCATTGGCCGAGCAGAGAGTTATTAAAGAAATCGCAGATTACATTGAATGGGATTGGAAGAATTCCGGCGGGGTCTTTACTTTCGGTGGAAAGGCAACGACTATGTACGGAATTAAAGTCGGTCTGAAAAAATGTTTCAAAGAATCTTCCACAATAGGCATAAAGAAAAATGTTATTGTTATATCTACAAAAGCTTGTCATCCCTCTCATATCCAAGATGCTGAATGGCTTGGAATAGGCAGCGAAAACGTTGTTAGATTGGACACAGACCAGGATAGCAGATTAGACCTAAAACAGCTTGAAGAAGTTATTTCATCGGCTGTTAAAGAAGATAAGAAAATCGCAGCCATTGTCATATCTGGGGGAACTACAAATAACATGAGCGTAGATCCGATAAAAAAGGTCGTAGAGCTTAGGGACAGATTGATAAAGGAACTGTCATTAGACTATGTTCCACACATTCACGTCGACGCAGTTGTTGGGTTCCCATGGGTATTTTTTAAAGATTACAATTTCGAGAAAAATCCACT